>JAAYHU010000105.1 GCA_012735245.1 Tissierellia bacterium | reverse complement strand
GGGATAAAGAGATAAATCAGGAAACTAATCAAGTAGAAAAACAACTAGAAGCAGAAGAGGAAATGGAAGAAGATGCCGAAGAGGCTTCAGAAAACAAGGACAAAGAAAGAGGAGAAAGATATTACCTAAAAAAATACGAAGAACTATTTGACTCTATAGATAATATGACCAAGCAAGAAGTATTGGATATGGCAGATGAATTAAGGGAACCAGGTAGCGTAGGCCAACTTGGATATGTTTTGTACCAGCACAACCTATACGACAGCAGGGTAATTGATTCATTAAGTGACCCACAACTTCAGAAAGAAGGTTTAAAAGCAATTATTATGTCAGATGAATATGGGCTAGATTTCTCTATGCCCGACCCATATACTGGAGAAATATATTGTGAACTTACCGTAGAAGACATTGAGTACTTTAAGCACCCTAAAGATGGTTTAGGAGAAAAAATGTCTAAGACTCCACTAAAGGATAGAAAGCACCTTTTATACAGAAACTATTTTGATTATCTAGAAGAAGGAAGAGAAAAAGAACTTTTAAGCCGTTATGTTGAGACCTGGACCTATATCCATCTGCATCTAATTCTTCAAAGAGGCTTCGGAGAAGTAAGGTTTTATACTATCCCTGAATTGTTTACTCAACACAGTGAAAACACTTTTATGATACAAGGGGTACTAGTCAATAGATGGCCAGAGGAACCAGGAGGAAACCTTAAAGAAATCCTAGGAGACTTAGCAGGAGACGGAAACTATTACAAGCACCACACAACTTTCATATATAAAATCAACGACGGAGTAATGAGTATAGATAAATTTATTCTAAGCGTTGAAGATGAGTATATGGTAAACCTAGGACCAGATTACAAACATCCCGAAGTTCAGCCATCTTTTATAAGATTTTTAGTTGACAGATATAAAGACAACCTAAAAAATATCGACATAGAACAATTTGTAAACGTCAATGAAGGGCAATAACTGAAATTGAAGGGTACAAAATCCCTTTTCCAAAAAATACTAACGTTATAAACAACAAAAAGAGAATAGAAATGTATTTAAACACACTGTAACTAAATAGTTTCGTTAAAACAAGATATTCAAGTGAGCCACAATTCAATTGACATAAGCAGACAAAAGCATTATTAGCCAACAATGATAATCCATCAAAAATTATTCAAAAAATTATCCAAAATATTTTCCTAAAGAATAAAGAATAAGGACTTGTTATTATCAAATGGAGTCAAAATTTTCTTTTATTATTTTAGGGACATTAAATTAATAATGTTAAGAAAATCTGCCTTTTATTTTGGCTTTTAAGGCCTTTAAAATTATTTATTAGTATATTTTATCGTCCATTAAAGATAAAGGCCTTTAAAGACCATATAAAGCCTTAATATCCTTTTGTTGCTTTATGAAAATGCATGGACAGCTTTTTTAGGCCATAATGGCTATATTTTTAAAAATTAATAGCAATCCTTGATTGTAAACGGTTTTTATGGTAAAATTTACATAAATCTTTAGTCACAAAATAGTTATTTTGTGACTAATCATATATAAAGAAGGTGGACAAGGTGTATAATGTACCTATAATACTTGACGATTACTTAAATTATATGGAAACTATTAAAGGAGCTTCTCCAAATACTGTAAAGGAATACTTTTATGATTTGCGTACCTTTTTTAGATACTTAAAGGTCAGATATAAACTAGTTGATCCCCATATTGATTTTAATGAAATCGATATTTCAGATTTGAGCCTAGACCATATAAAAAAAATAACCATTCAAGACCTACATAGTTATATCTCCTATGCTGATAAAAAAAGAGATAACGGAAATTACGCTAGGTCTAGAAAGGTTGCCTCCCTCAGGTCCTTTTTCGATTACTTATACTCTAAGGTCAATTTAATAGATAAGAATCCTGCTGAATCCTTAGAATTTCCAAAGCGAGAAAACAGGCATCCTGTTTACCTTACATTGGAACAATCAGAACGATTATTAAATACAGTCTTAGAAAATAAGAATGAATTTTTTAGAAAAAGGGATTATGCTATTATAATGTTATTTTTGAATTGTGGCCTGAGGCTTTCAGAATTGTCTAGTATAGATATTGACAAAATTAGAAATGATGATGCCATATCTATTATTGGTAAAGGAAACAAGGAAAGAACAATATTTTTAAACGATGCATGTGTTGCTGCAATTAAGGATTATTTAAGGGTTAGGCCAAAGGATGCTATAGATGAAAAAGCTCTTTTCTTAAGTAAAAGACGAAGAAGAATGAGTAATAGGGCCATTCAGCATATGATTGATAGGTATCTTGAAAAGGCAGGCTTAGACCCTTCTGTTTATTCAACCCATAAATTAAGACACACTGCTGCTACCCTAATGTATAAATACGGCAATGTAGACATTAGGGCCTTACAAGCCATTTTAGGCCATGAATCAGTATCTACCACTCAAATATACACCCATATTGATAATGAAAGGCTTAGAGACGCAATTAAAAGCAATCCTTTATCAAATAGACTAAATAGAAAAAGCTAATATTGTTTAGCTTTTTCTATTTGTATGAAATCGGTATCTTTATAATGTCCCCTGGATAGATAAGGCTATCATCCATACCATTGAATTTTTTTATATCATAAATTATTTTTTGCATATTATCCCTTTCAGTAATATATCTAGAAACTATAGTCCACAGGGTATCCCCTTCCACTACTTCTACTTCAAAATATCGGATTTCCTGAACTGAACTATAGGCTTTTTCTTTTGAAAATATTAGTGAAATAAAACCTATGAGGAAAACGAAAAACAAAGTGATAAAGGTATAAAATCTCCATTTGTTTACAACTCTATACTTTTTCATCCTTCACACCTCACACATTTGTTCTGAACAGTAGTTCTAACTATATTCTACTCAAACACTAGTTCATTGTCAATAGTTTTTTTAAAAAAATTCGAACTATTGTTTGATTTTATATCTTTTCTATGGTATAATTATAAAAAACTAATATCTATCATTAATTAAGGGGTGTTATTATGTACGAAGATTTAACTCAAAAACAGATAGAAATATTACTTTATATAAAATCTGAAGTACAAAGACAAGGTTATCCTCCCTCAGTTAGGGATATTTGTAAAGGTGTGAACCTAAAGTCAACTTCAACAGTTCACAGTCATTTAGAAAAACTAGAAGCTAAGGGCTATATAAGAAGAGATGCAACCAAGCCTAGAGCAATAGAAATTTTAGATAGAAATGATGATTTCCTACTGACTCCTAAAAAAACAGTAGATGTACCTATATTGGGGAAAGTCACTGCAGGCGCACCTATACTGGCAATAGAAAATATCGAAGATACCTTCCCTATTCCAGTTGAACTAGTAAAGGATAACAATGTTTTCATGCTTAAAATCCAAGGAGAAAGTATGATAGATGCAGGTATATTAGACGGTGATTTAGTGTTGGTGAAGGAGCAAAAAACCGCTAACAATGGAGATATCGTTGTTGCCCTTCTAAACGAAGAAGCTACAGTAAAAAGATTCTACAAAGAAAAGGATCGAATTAAACTACAACCTGAAAATCAATTTATGGAACCTATTTATACCAATGATGTCACAATATTAGGTAAGGTTATAGGATTGTTTAGAAAATTATAAAAGCAGGATTTAATCCTGCTTTAAATTTTTTGTTTTAGTAATATCTATTAATTTTTTTTCAATGAGGTTATTTAAGGATTTCAAAACCCCAAGCTTACAATGCTCATAGGTTAACCCACCTTGGTAGTATACGAAATAAGGGTCTCTAATTGGCCCATCAGCGCTAAGTTCTATGGAGGAGCCTTCTATAAACCCTCCTGCTGCCATCACTACCTTATCTTCATAGCCTGGCATTTCCCAAGCTTCTGGAACTACAAATGAATCAACTGCAGAAGCTGCCTGGATTCCCCTGCAAAATTCAACAACCCTTTCAGGACTATTTAATTGAATGCCCTGTATAATATCAGATCTTTTATCATCTACATCTGGAACCACATTGAAGCCCAACTCCTTATATACTATGGCCACTAATAGTGCACCTTTAACTGCTTCAGATACAATATGAGGTGCCAAGAATAGTCCTTGTAAAGTGCTTCTAGTTGTTCCAAAGCTAAGACCACATTCCTTACCAAGTCCTGGTGCAGTTAGTCTATTGGCAATTAACTGGACCAAGTTTCTTTTTCCTACTATATACCCTCCAGCAAGGGCTATACCACCACCTGGATTCTTTATTAGGGAACCAGCCATTATATCTACTCCTACATCAGTTGGTTCCTTATACTCCAAAAATTCTCCATAACAATTATCTACCATTATAATTACTTCATCATTCTCTTTCCTTATTGCCTTTACTGCAGTTTCTATTTCCTCAACAGTTAAAGCTCTCCTATCACTATAACCTGTAGATCTTTGAATCAACAATATCTTAGTCCTGTTGCCAATATTATTTAAGACATTATTAACATCTATTGTATTATTAACTAAGGGTATTTCCTTATATTTAATGCCAAATTCCATTAAATTGCCTGGGATATTTCCTTTTATTCCTATTACCTTTTGAAGAGTATCATATGGGGCTCCTGTTATGGCTATAAGCTCATCTGAAGGTCTTAATATGCCAGATAAGGTTAATGTAAGGGCATGGGTACCTGAGGCTATTGTAGGCCTTACTAGGGCATCCTCAGTATTAAATACCCTGGCATAAATCTCCTCTACCTTATCCCTTCCCAGGTCTCCATATCCATATCCCGTTGTCCAGTTAAAATCGGTAGAAGATAATTTACATTCCTGCATTGCATTTATGACTTTAAATTGATTATACTCCTTTATTTTATCAATTTCCTCAAATTTATCTAATATGTATTTTTCCTTTTCATTAACAAAATCAATCACATCTTTATCTATGCCGAATTGTTTACATAATATATTTATAGTTAACTCATTCATCTTTAATCACCTTTCTTTAATCTCAAATATATAAGTCTCTGTATTATCAGAGACTTATATTCATAAATATTAATTATCCAATTCTATTGGCTTAATAGGAATTATAGTTGATATTGCATGTTTATATATCAATTGTTGTTTGCCTTCACTTTCCAATATTATCGTATAATTATCAAAGCCCTTCACATATCCCTTAATTTGATAGCCATTTATTAAAAAAATTGTAATGCCGATGTTTTCCTTCCTTACTTTATTTAAGAAAACATCTTGTAAATTAACATTTTGTTTCAATTTAGTCCCCTCCTTAATATTTTTTCCGAGTAATCAATTATGTGCTTTACTAAGTGGGCCATATTTGAATACTCATCAACATAAAACCATTTTATCCTATTATCCCTTCTAAACCAGGTCAATTGCCTTTTAGCATAATTTCTTGAAGCTTTTTTAATTAATTCTATTGATTCCTCTAAAGAAATATCTCCCTCCAGATACCATATTATTTCCTTGTATCCTATTCCTTGCATTGATACAAGGTCTTTATTATATCCTAGCTTCAATAGCTTAGATACCTCTTCAATAAGGCCTTCTTCTATCATTTTGTCTACTCTTAGATTGATCTTTTCATATAGTTTTTCCCTGTCCATATTGAGTCCAACCATTACAAGATTATATTTATCAGTTTGTTTTCTAAAGTTTTTCCCTTGTTCAGACATAGGTTTACCAGTAACTTCATAGATTTCTATAGCTCTTATTATTCTTTTTCTATCCATTACATGTATTCTGTCAAAACTCATTTTATCAATTTTCTCCAGCATTTTATGAATGTATTCATTTCCATATTTATCTGCTAAATATTCAAGTCTCTCTCTAATCTCTTCATTTGGAGGCACCTGTGTGAAATTCAAATCGTATACCAATGAATTTACATATAATCCGGTTCCTCCAACGACAATTGGTAGTTTATTTCTGCTATTTATATCAGCAATAATCTTCTCTGCCTGACTTTTATAATCAGCAACTGTAAATTCCTCGTCAGGATAGACTATGTCGATTAAATGATGAGGTATGCCTTCCATTTCCTCAGGTGTAATTTTAGCAGTACCTATATCCATATATTTATAAATTTGCATAGAATCAGCTGAAATTATTTCTCCATTTAGGCTCTTTGCCAATTCTATAGATACGGCTGTTTTGCCTATTGCTGTAGGTCCAATTAAAATAAATAGATTATCCTTATTACTCATCTAATCATCCTTTTAAGTAATTCTTAAAAAAGCCTTCTCAATATCTTTCTTAGTCATCTCTAATATAGTTGGCCTTCCATGGGGACAACTATAGGGATTATTAGCCTTCCTTAATTGTTTTAATAAACTAAGGATTTCTATTTTTCCTATATTATCTCCACTTTTAATTGCCTTGGTACATGCAATTTTCATGATTTTATCTAATTTTACATCGTAATTAGTCTTGATTTTGTTAGTGTTATCAAGTATATCGAAAAATAATTCCCTAAGATTAGGTTTACCAAAAACTAAGGGAACAGCTCTAATTGCAACAGCATTATTGCCAAATTCTTCAACATTGAAACCTAATTTATTGAAAATCGATTTATTTTCTTGAAAGTTATTCATTTCCATATTGGTTAATTCAATAATCTCTGGAGCAATGAGCTGTTGTTGAACAATATTCTCATTTTTATATTCCTCTAGATATTTTTCATACAATATTCTTTCGTGGGCAGCATGTTGATCTATGAAAAGGATTTTGTCTTCCCCTTCTATTTCCACTACTATATATGTCCCAAATATTACTCCTATAGGTTTAGCTTTCAAAAAAATGTTTTTATCTATAGCTGAGGAACTTTCTTCATAGATTGCTTCAGAACTAATATCCCTTTCAATACCTACCTCTTCTTCACAAAGTAAATTTGAATTATAATCTGAAATATTATCTTCTACATTGAACTTCGAGTCAAGGGTAAAGTCTTTAATGACAATATCTCTCTCCTTATTTTCATCCTTTATGTCCTCTTCATAGATTTGAAACAACAATGGTAAATTTTCTTCCTTGGGACTGTCCTTTTTTTCCCCTATATTCATTTTAGGTATGGATAGTGAATCATATAGGGAACTTTCAACTTCCTTCTCTAAAAGTGATAATACTTCTGCTGGATTTGAAAATTTTACTTGTTCCTTAGTAGGATGAATATTTACATCGATTTTTACGGGATTAATTTCTATAAAGATAATGAAACAAGGAAATCTATTTAGGGGGATTATGGATTTATAGTATTTTTCTATTGTATTTGCAATACTTAAATTATTTACATGCCTACCATTAATATATAAATATTGATGGCTTCTATTTCCCCTATATAGCTTATTATTTGATATATATCCAAAGATTTTTATCCCATTTTCCTCAATATTTACTTCAATAAGATTATTAGAGAACTCCTTACCTAAAATGCTGTATATATGAGATTTTAAGTTATTGTTTTTTGAAGTTTTTAAAATGGTTTTATTATCCTTTATAAATTTAAAGGAAATTGATGGATTGCCTAGGGCCATTCTATATACAATATTAGAAATATTATTAGCTTCAGCCAAATCCGATTTCAAAAATTTTCGTCTAACAGGCAAATTATAAAAAAGATCCCTAACTATCATGGTAGTACCCTTTGGACATCCTATTATTTCCTTAGAAACTAAGTCCCCTTCTTCAAAGATACCGTGGATGCCAGCGACTACATCTTCTGTTTTAGTCATTACCTCAACCTTTGCCACATGGCAAATACTTGCAAGGGCTTCACCCCTAAAACCCAGGGATTTTATTTTATATAAATCCTCTATGGATGATAATTTAGACGTTGAATGTCTTTTAAAAGCCAACTCTATATCATCTTCAGCTATACCATCACCATTATCTGTAACCCTAATATAAGATTTACCTCCATTTTGAATCTCTATTATTATTTCATCACTATTGGCATCTATAGAGTTCTCAACCAGTTCTTTTACAATAGAGGAAGGTCTCTCAATAACTTCTCCTGCAGCAATTTTTTCAATTGTTATATCATCCAGTACCTTTATTTTACCCAATTTTATCACCCTTTAAAGATTTGGCATCCTTTTTTAAATCATATAGGATATTTAAAGCTTCCCTAGGAGTCATATTGTCAATATCTAAGTTTGCAATCCTATCAATATAATAATCCTTCCTATAATCTATCATATTGATTTGCTTAACTTCTTCTACTACCTTTTCATTTAAGTCTATTTCATGATTGCCTTCAATTAATGAAAGTATTTCATTGGCCCTATTTATAATCTCCATATCTATACCAGCAATTTTTGCTACCTCTATTCCATAAGATTTATTTGTGCTTCCTTCAATAATTTTTCTCAAAAAAACTATCCCATGGTCTTTTTTTTCTGCTGCAATCGTTAAATTCTTAATATAGGGATTTTTTTCTTTTAATTGGGTAAGTTCATGGTAATGGGTTGCAAACATGGTTTTTGCCTTTATATTTTTTATTATATATTCTACAACTGCCCAGGCTATACTTAAGCCGTCATAGGTACTTGTGCCCCTGCCAACTTCATCTAAAATGATTAAAGATTTTCTAGTTGCAGATTTTAAAATGTTTGATACTTCCTTCATTTCAACCATGAAGGTACTTTCCCCTTGAGCTAAGTTATCTGCAGCACCAATTCTAGTAAATATCCTATCTACTATGGAGATATCTGCATAACTTGCTGGTACAAAGGACCCTACATGGGCAAGTAATGTAATTATTGCCACTTGACGCATATAGGTAGACTTACCTGCCATATTTGGCCCAGTAATTATTTGAACCATATTCTCCTCATTATCTATATAAGTATCATTGGGAACAAATAAATTCCCCTCTAAATTATTTTCCACAACAGGATGTCT
The DNA here is from genome assembly GCA_012735245.1 of Tissierellia bacterium. GTDB lineage: Bacteria > Bacillota > Clostridia > Tissierellales > Tissierellaceae > JAAYFT01. The sequence continues at coordinate 3,411 of JAAYHU010000105.1, read as the reverse complement.
ACCATCCTTTATATGAATTACTCCATTGTTGTTTAGCTTTGGCCTTACATAGTTATACTTATAGGCTACTTGACCAAAAGCATTTAATACATCTATAACAGAAATAGTTTTAGCCGTATTTTGGATTCTTTCTATATTTTCCTTTACCTGATTCCTTACATCAATAAAAATCTGGTACTCTAAATCTAAGGATTTCTCTTCTGCTCCTAAGATCTTGCTTTCCATATTCTTTAGCTCTTCAGTATAATATCTTTCTGCATTAGCTAAGGTTTGTTTTCTAATAAAGTAGTCTGGAACTAAATTTAGATATGACTTAGTCACTTCAAAATAATAGCCAAAAACTTTATTAAATCCTATTTTTAAATTCTTAATGCCTGTTTTTTCCTTTTCCCTTAGTTCTAAAGAGCTAAGCCAGTCTTTACCCTTTTCGCAGATCTCCTTAATTTCATCTAAATCCTTATTAAATCCTCTTTTAATTATGCCTCCTTCTTTAATTGTAATAGGAGGATTTTCTTCTATACTCCTATCTATTAAAGTAAATATATCTTCTAGGGTATCTAAACCATCTCCATAGGCTATTAATTCCGGATTTTTCGAACTTGTTAATAAGTGCTTAAAATCAGGTAAAACAGATATTGAATTTTTTAAGGATAAGAGGTCCCTGGCATTACAATTTCCATAAGATATTTTACTACTTAGCCTTTCTATGTCATAGATTTGATTTAATAGAAATTTAATATCATCCATAAATTCAATATTATTAACAAAATACTCAACAATATTTTGTCTTTTTTCTATCTCCCTTATATCAATAAGGGGTTGGTCTAGCCATTTTTTTAAAAGCCTCCCCCCCATAGATGTAGAAGTTTTATCTAGAATCCCTATTAAAGCTCCCTTTTTGTCCCTCTTTATAATGGTTTCATGGATTTCCAAATTAGTTCTAGTATTAATATCTAAAACCATATATTTATTAGGTTCATAATAGTATAAATTATTAATGTGATCTAAGGAAGATTTTTGAGTTAAATATAAGTAATCAATTAATTTTTTTGTTGCAATGGTAGCAAAGATCTTCCTATCTAATCCTAATTCCTTCATGGAACCCTTTTTAAACTGTTTTAAAATTGTTTCTTCAAAGTCACTGTTTAAATCATCTGTACTGTAGGTACTCATATATGGATCGATAGAATTTCTTAAGACATTAATAAATTTTGTATTAGAGATTAATGCCTCATTATAGATTATTTCTGAAGGAAATATTTTTCCCAATTCATCTAAGAGGAAATCATAGGAACTTTCTTTATCTCCCAAAAATTCAGTTGTGTACATTTCTCCTGTTGAATTATCTACATAGGCTATTCCTACACCTAAATCATCTAAATAAATTGATGCAAGGAAATTATTAGTTTTATCGTCCAGAATAGCCGTATCCGTAATTGTACCAGGTGTAACCACTTTTATTACTTCTCTTTTTACAATTCCCTTAGCAGTTGCTGGGTCTTCAACCTGCTCACATATGGCAACCTTATAACCTTTTTCAACTAACTTTGCCACATAACCATCTGCCACGTGGTATGGTATTCCACACATGGGAGCTTTTTTATCCATACCACAATCTCTTTGGGTTAAGGTTATTTCAAGCTCTTTTGAGGCTAATATTGCATCATCAAAGAACATTTCATAAAAATCACCTAACCTAAAAAACAATATGGAGTCCTTATAGTCTTTTTTTATCTCCATATACTGCCTCATCATTGGTGTTAATTTCTCCAAAGACTTCCCTCCTTTAAGTAGGAAAAGATTAAACTATAGTGCCTTCTAGGAAAAAGGTTTTTGCTTCTTCTATCTTAACATTAACCATAGTTCCAATAAGGTTTTTATCACCTTTAAAATGAACTAGTTTATTACTTCTTGTCCTTCCAGTTAGTACTTCAGGGTTATTTTTGCTTACTTCCTCTACTAAGACTTCAAAGGTCTCACCTAATAATTTTTCATTCTTCCTTAAAGATATTTCATTTAGTACCTGAGACAATTTTTGGAACCTAGCATGCTTAATCTTATCATCTACTTGGTTTTTCATCCTTGCAGCCCTGGTTCCTTCCCTTATGGAATAAAGGAAAGTGAAGGCAGAATCATATTCTACTTCCTTTACTAATTCCAATGTATCATTGAAATCCTCTTCAGTTTCACCAGGAAAACCTACAATAATATCAGTAGTAATAGCAATATTAGGCACTGCTTCTTTAAGTTTTTTAATAATTAGTAAATAATCTTCCCTAGTATATTTTCTATTCATCTCCTTTAATATTCTATTGCTACCAGACTGTACAGGTAGATGTAAGTGTTCACAAAGTTTATCTAAGGATTTATAAGCTTCTATTAATTTATCTGATAAATCCTTTGGATGCGAAGTCATAAACCTAATTCTTTCTATTCCATCTATTTCATTAATCGCCCTTAATAAATCTACAAAATCATATTCTCTACTTAAAGTTTTACCATAGGAATTAACATTTTGGCCAAGCAATGTAACTTCCTTGCATCCACTTTTAGCTAATTCTTTTATTTCGCTTAGAATATTTTCAGGTTCCCTACTAACTTCCCTTCCCCTAGTATAAGGAACAATACAATAGGAGCAGAAGTTATTACATCCAAACATGATATTGACAAATGCTTTAAAGAAATATTTTCTATTGGCATCTAAATCTTCAACTATTTCCCTGCTATCCTCTAGGACATCTACAATTGTTTTTCCAGTCTTTAAATGATTGTTTATTAATTGGGGAAGCTTGTGTATATTATGAGTTCCAAAGATAATATCTACATGCTTGTATTTTGAAGTAATAACATTTCTAATTTCTTCTCTTTGCATCATACAACCACAAATAGCAATGATTAAATCGGGTTTCTCTCTTTTTAATTTTTTTAAAGCTCCCAAGTTTCCATATACTTTTATTTCAGCATTTTCCCTTACTAAACATGTATTATAAATAATAAGATCTGCCTCTTCCATACTTTCAGTTTCACTATAATCCATATTAGTTAGTATCCAAGAAATTTTTTCAGAGTCGTGTTCATTCATTTGGCATCCATAAGTTCTAATGAAATACTTCTTTTGTCCTTTGTTTCTGTCCATTTCTACACCTCTTTAATTTTATTAATAAATACATTATAGCATAAGTCTAACCATTATGGTAACTCAAAACTATAATCGAAAATTCGAAATTTTAATCATCGTTAAAACTATTTTTGCTTATAGGACAAAAATGGTAAAATAATTAACATAATTATTACAAAATGATGAAATAAAATGTAAATAGTGTATAATATAAGTAGGCACACTAAGTTATAAGTTTAGTGTCTTTTTATAAAATAAAGGGAGGAGAATTTTTATGAGTAAGCCAATCTTAT
>JAAYHU010000104.1 GCA_012735245.1 Tissierellia bacterium | reverse complement strand
TAGCTGTTGCCAAGGCCAGTAGAAGGGATATTCCAATCCTAGTAGCTAGAAAGGAAGATGGGGCTACAACTGTTGCAGCTACTATGATTATCGCTGCCATGGCAGGAGTAAAGATATTTGCCACAGGCGGAATAGGTGGTGTCCACAGGGGAGCTGAAACTACTATGGATATTTCCGCTGACCTTGAAGAATTAGCTAATACAAATGTAGCAGTTGTATGTGCAGGAGCTAAGTCAATCCTAGACCTTGGATTGACCTTAGAATACTTAGAAACTAAAGGAGTACCTGTAATTGGATATCAAACAGATGAACTACCTGCATTCTATACTAGGGAAAGCGGTTTTAAAGTAAACTATAGACTAGATACTCCACTTGAAATTGCAAGGGCAATTAAAATAAAAGAAGAATTAAACCTTAAAGGCAGCATGGTAATTGCAAATCCAATACCTGATGAATATTCAATGGACCACAACTTGATTTCTAAGGCAATTGACGATGCAATCCTTGAAGCCAATAGGTTAGGCATCAAGGGTAAAGATACTACTCCTTTCCTTTTAGACAAAGTAAAGAAGATTACTGGAGGAAAGAGCCTAGAAGCAAATATCCAACTTGTATACAATAATGCAAAATTGGCTGCACAAATTGCATGTGAATATTGTAAATTATAACTTAAAAAGGCTGTTTCATAATTCCCTCATAAGGTTATGAAGCAGCCTTTTTTATATCTTTTATAGTTGAAACCATTTAACTTCTCAATGAACTTTTTTCGTTTCTGTTTTAGAAATTCCCTAAATGTACTTACTTCCTTCTCTTACGCTTAATTTGGATAATTTATTGTTTTCTATAAAACTTCTTACCCATTCCTTATTAGTCTTTGAATATTCCCTTAAAGCCCATCCTATGGCTTTATTTATAAAAAATTCATTTGTATTTGCATTTTTAAGTATAGCCTTTTCTAAAAATTCTGTATCCGTCTTATCTTTGTATTTTAACTGGAATAATATGGATACTCTCTTTAACCAAATATTATCCGATTCCATCCATTTTGTTAAAATGGTTTCTTTAATTTCTGGATATTTCATAGCAATATGCCCTACAATTGGACTTATGGCATCAACTGTATCCCACCAAGATTTTGTGGTTATTAGCTTTTCTATTCTCTTCATATCATCCGGTTGAAAAAGATTAGCTACCTTACTCATATAATCTATGGCCAAATACTGAAATTCCCTTTCTGGAAGTTCATAGCATCTGAATATAAAATCCCAGTCGATTTCTTTATCCTTTTTCTTTTCATTGAGAAATCCCTTTGATAATGCAGTTCTATCAGGTTTCTTTAATCCCAAAAATGGAAATTGATTTTTCATATATTTAGCCATTGGGACTGCATTTTCTTCATTTCTGTTATTATAAAAGATTTGAATAATATCCAAATTATATCTTCCTTTCATCTATTAATTATATTCATCATTAAGTGGTTCTGTAGCTTTAGAACCTTTTATGCATACAACATATTGAAAGAAATCAGTAATTTTTGCTTCTAATTCTTTACCTGATAAAGTGCTATTCATATTGAGCTCATAAAAAGGAGAATCTTTACTATTTAGTTTATAAATATTTATATTGCTTCCCGTTAAATCATTAACCTTCTTAAAGATTTCTGGAATAAAATTTAACTTAATGGAAATATATGCTCTAGTATTGGTTCTGTTCATTTGCATGCAGTTATCATAGAAGTATGCAATGGTTAAAATTTTATCCTTAAAAGCTGAACCTTCCCTGTTCAAATAAGCGCCAAACCACATTACACCATCTTCTTCACTTTGAAAGGCATGATTAAGGCCCCATTGGCCGTAATACTTACCCTTAGGTAGTTCTTCTTGTATTGCTAGGAAATTTTCATATATAAATTTATCCCTTGTATTATTCCAATCATAGTCATTATTATTATTTTCATAAGCTGCAACAGTATTAAGTATATTTTGATTTACGAACTTAAAACCCTTGAAATTATCACCAAGGTATTCCTTATAGATACTTTCCTTATCAGCTATATCTTTTAACAATTCTCTTGAAAATTCCACTGCTACACCATCATTAAATTTATTATCGATATCTAGAATAGCCTTAATTCCATCTATCTTATCTTTAATTTCAATAGGTGCTTCCACTTCTGGAAGTACATCTGCTAAATACTTATATGCAACATCTATTTGATGTTCAATGTCAACGCCCACAACTTGAATCCTCTTGTCTTCTGGCAAAGTTTTATTGTATTCATATAACATCTTCCAATGACTGTAGTTGCTTTTATTCCATTCAAATGTTCCTTTTAACGGTTTATATAGTTCTTCCAAAATCTTTGTATCTCCAGTATCCAAGTACTTATTTAAAAAATAAGCATGACTATAGCCTAACTCACATAGGTAATATTTAAAATCCGTCTTTTCCTTAAAATATTTTAAAAACTTCATCCTTAAACCTGCATTTGCTTCAACTCCATGTAATTCTCCTGTAAAGAATATCTCTTTACCTTCAAGGTCAGAATCTAAAATTGATAAATCTTCAAAATCTTCATCATTTTTAGGATTTATGGTGCTGTAGTTGTTTAACAAATATTCCTCAATTATTTCTTCATAATCTTCTGAAACTTCTAAATCCAATTTAGAAGTTTGCAATAAACTAACTATTTTATTACCAGCAACATATAGTACTAATAACATTAGTACAATTAATATCCAGAATTTTTTCTTTCCCAATGTCCTCGACTCCTTATTAAAATTTTTATAAAGACTTATTCTATTCAAACCAATCATTAATTATTGGAACAATATTATACACTGGTTCTTCATAGGGGTGGACTTTTCTTATGGCTTTAATTGCATCTTTGACATATTCAATTTTACATCTTGCTTCAACTTTACACTCTTCGCCTTCAAAAACTTCTCCTACTTTCCCCAAATATGGATCAGCACCTTCAAGGGGCCTCCAGTATCCCTTAACTTCCCATACAGATATGCAGTTATCATAGTTTCCTACTCTACAAGCATTGGCCTTATTCAACTCTTCCCTTAATGCTTCAACATATTCCTTAGGAATAAATACTTCAATTTTTACTTCTTTAACATCCATAGCAACTCCTCCCTCATAAGGTTTTCTTATTGTTTTATCATAAAATTCCCAAGTTGTTTATATCCTGTTATCCCTAATCGTTTTTAAAGATAACATCATCGCACTTG
>JAAYHU010000011.1 GCA_012735245.1 Tissierellia bacterium | reverse complement strand
ATATATAATTTACAAGCAGGTCACTGTAAACCAATGGTGACCATACCATTTGGAGTTAAAGCCAGATTAGATGCAGATAAGAAAGAATTAACAATTTTAGAAAATGCAGTAGAATAATAAAACCATGGCAATTATGCCATGGTTGCTGATTTTAAGGAGAATATCAATAATGCACTGAAAGCAATAAAAATGATAATGGATAGGATTAAAGGAAGGGTAAAGATTTTTTCACCAGAGTATATTCTGTTCTCTTTAATAGGAATTCTATTTACCTTAAACAATAGCTTAATCAAAAGATAAATGGAAAAGACTCCAATTATGGCGAAAAGGCTTAGGACTACAAAATCTGGTTCTCCTGCATATCCCACATTGGGATTTGGCTGATATAGGTGATTGATTATAAGGGGTAGACCGTTATTTATCAAATGAATACTTATTCCTGCAAAAATGGAATTGGTAGCAAAAACCACATAGGAAGAAATAAATCCTGCTATGAAGGTGTGGAAAAACTGAAATGAATTAAGATGCAACATTCCAAACATAAAGCCATTTAATAGGGCAGCTATAAACTTAGGCTTATTCCTATAACCATCTAAGATAATTCCCCTCATTAGAATTTCCTCTATGACTGCAGGAGTAATGGCAGTGAAGAAAAAATTCCATAGGAATAGTTCATGATAGTCTTCCGCCACTATATCTGCTAAGGTGCTGCCGAAAAACTTCACATATAATTCGATAAATAAAAACATAACAGGTAATGAGGCTAACCAGATTAGGAAGATAATTATTAAACTAATGAAATTTAACTTATTAGGCCTTAGTATTCTTTCAGCATCTTTTCTATTGATAAGTAAATATATGGAAATAGGTATTAAAAAAGCTATATACTGATAAAGGTTTACATTTATTGGCAAAAATTGTACCACAATGGACCAGATAATAGTAAATAAAAAGAACCAGTTTACCTTAGCTACAGACCTGTCATCTCTCAAAATTTTAACATCCAAAGATATCACCCTTTATTTCTACATTTATATAATTCTACTACAATTCTTACAAAAAACCTAGTATTTTGTAAGAATTTTGTAATTGAAATGTAACGATTTAATATATAAAATATGTTATTATTTCAATATAAAGAACAATAATAATAACAAAAGAAAGTGGTGATCAAATGAAAAGGTATTTTAATAGACTTGGAATCTTAGTGTTGATCATAATAATTTTTACAGTTGGATGTAAAAAGAATGTAGATGAAATAACTACACCTATTAACAACCCCATAGATAATACTGGAGATGTGGCTGATAAAGCGGATCCTGAAAAAGTAATGAAGGAATTTGAAAACCAATTAAAGTCAAAGGACTTAAACAAGGTAATAGATTATATAAATAATAATATTGAAAAGCTAAGCACCATAGAGGGAGACAGGATGATATTAGAACTAGAAGAGCTTTTAGAAGCTTCTCTTGAAAGATTGTCTTCTGAAATCTTAAATCTTACAGAAGATGAATATGATGAATTAATGAAGTTAAAAGGGAATGAACTATTCTTCCCAAAATCTAAGGTTAAGGATATATCAAATGAAAAGGTCCGTGAAAAGATAGATAATTTATTTAATAACTACTACAAATTAATAAATATAGAGGGAATGTTTGAACCAATCATCGATTATGAAGCCTTGAAAAAATACAATAACCATATATCCGACGAAATAAAGGATTATATAAAGATAAAAGCCAATAATTCCAATGAGCCAATGGCCGTAGATGGGGCTTTAAGGATTTCATATGAAGAACTAGGACAAAGGATTTTGGAAGTAGAAGAATATATAAAGAAATATTTTGAAGGCCAGAAGTATGAAGAAGTCTTAGGCCTATATAGGACTTGGCTAGGATTATACTTAAATGGCCTACCAAATACACCAATTGAAGATTTTGAAAATAAGATTATAAGAAAAGAAGTATATGATAGCTTCAAGAAAACTGCTAAGGTCAAGGATTCTGCCACAGCCTTTGTAGTAAACAAGTATTTAGAAATCATCGATGAAAATAGAGGTATAATAGACGATTCTGTAAGAGACCAGGTCCTTTCCCTGGTAAACGAAGCCTTGTATTTACTAGAGGCCAGCAAATAAAATTACCCCAATTTCGGGGTAATTTTTATTATTTAAATTTAAAAAGGGTATCATATAAGTAAATTGATTAAGAGGTGATAAAATGAGTGAATTGATTAACAATAGGGAATATAGACAAGAAAAATTAAAGGAGGTCATAAAAGAACTACATGCAGGAAAAAGCGTAGAAGAAGTTAAGGCTAAATTTGCAGAAGTCATAGATGGGGTTACAGCAAAGGAAATATCCATGATGGAAGTGGAACTGGTTAAAGAAGGAATTCCCATTGAAGAAATTCAAAGACTCTGCGATGTTCATGCAGAAGTGTTTAAGGGTTCCATAGAGGAAATACATCATCCTGAGGAAGTACCAGGCCACCCTGTCTATACGATGAAAGAAGAAAATAGGGCCATAGAGGAATTCATAGACAAGAATCTGAAATCAAGCTTAGACAAGTTTAAGGAAGATGATACCGATGATAATAGATACCAGCTAATATCTGATATAAACTTGCTTTGGGATATAGATAAACATTATAGTAGAAAGGAAAACCTAATCTTTCCATATCTAGAGAAATACGGCATTACATCACCACCAAAGGTTATGTGGGGAGTAGACGATGAAATCAGGGCAAAGATTAAGGATGTGAAACTCTCTTTAACCTCTTATAATGGAAACAAGGAAGAAATCGTTGAAAAGGTAGAAGATACTATTCACCAAATAAAGGAAATGATATTTAAAGAAGAAAATATACTCTTCCCCATGTGCTTAGATACTTTAACAGAAGACGAATGGATAAAGATATATGAAGAATCCGATGAAATAGGATTTACACTGATAGAGCCAGTAAGGGACTGGAAAAGGGCAAGGGTTAATGTAGAAGAAAAGGCGAAGAAAGAAACTGAGGGAGAAGCTGTTGACAAAGGGTATATTAAATTTGAAACAGGCCTACTTACGACTAAGGAAATAACCCATCTCTTAAATACCATACCTGGAGATATGACCTTTGTAGATAAGGACAACATAGTAAAATACTTTTCACAGGGCAAGGAAAGGATATTTGCAAGGACCAAGGCAGTTATTGGACGAACAGTTGAAAACTGCCATCCACCTGCATCTGTCCATGTTGTAGAGAAAATAGTTAATGATTTAAAATCTGGTAAAAAGGATAGTGAAAGTTTCTGGATTAAAAAGGGGCAGAAGTATATTTTAATTCAATACTTTGCCGTCAGGGATGAAAATGGTGAATTCCTAGGCACCCTTGAATTTACCCAAGACATTGCACCCATACAAGCCATTACTGGTGAAAAAAGACTATTGTCAGATTAAATATGAAAACCGCCAATTAGGCGGTTTTTTTACTGTCTGTTTGTCCAAATTGGAAGCTAATATATTTAATTAGTACATAAAGGACAATTGCTACAGCTATGAATTCTTCAAACTTGACTAAATATTTTAATAAGGCTATGGGCCGTCCAGTATTGGTCAAAAAGCCATTGGTCAATTTCAAGGAAATGCCGGTAATCACTAAGGGGAAGGTAAAGGCGGAATAAGAAGGATAAAACTTTAATTTCAATAGGCTAGGTAGCTTAATTAATACCAACAGATAGATAAGCTGAGATAAACATAATAGGAAGTACACTAAAAATAAGCTCTTATCTTGGAATGAACTCATATAGCCAGCTAAGCAAAGGCTTCCAGGTGCAGAGTAAATAACTAAAGTTGGTAAAGCTGGCTCTGGTATTTCTTTAACCTTAAATACCCTCTTAGTGACTATAGGCAGCATTAGGAAATAGGATACTAAGCCAAACCAGAACAGGATTTTCCCAACCCCTTCCATTCCAAAGGTGGGGGCAGTTACAGAGCCTACAACTATACCTACATATACTATAAACCAGCTGGGAAATACCTTCTTAATATTAAAGCCTATTACATGTTTCTTAGTAAAATAAATAATTAGTATACAATGAAGAACTAAGCCAATAATCCATATAAAATAGGCTAAGGAAGGAGCCCATGGCCTAAGATATGTAGATAATATCATAATCCCCATGGAGAGGGTGGGAAAAACACTTGCTACAACAGGATTGTCTAAACTATTGACTATTTCCTTGGGATATAGGATAATCTTAATTAGCACCAATAATAAAATAATTCCAGAAATGCATCCAAAAATATTCCTATAAATATTTCCATAGGACAGTACTAAGTTGCCAGTAGCCCCTAGGGCCAACATTAAACCAACAATGGGAATTGGTAATTTGTTAATAAATTTACTCATTCTATCTCTCATTTAATAAAATATAGTTTTCGTGGATAGATTAACATAGATGTAATTATAAATCCAATAGAAAATATATATACAAATTCTATAGATATAGAAGAAATATTATGAATTAATATTCAGATGTGTCTCTAAATTGTAACCTAATTCCAATATATTTACAATTGTAATTATCCAATTTATGTAGTATCATTAAATGTATACATGAAGAAGAGGTGTAATAGATGAAGAAAAAGTTTTTTATATCATTTATAATATCCTTTCTATGCTTCTCACTAATTTTCTTAGAATTTGGCGATTTTCTATTAGGTCAAAAATCTACTGTGGCAGTAGATGAAACTGAAGAAGAACTTAATTTTGACGATGAAAATATAATTGAACAAAAAGTAAAAAATGAAATATTATTCCTCCTAATGGGAGTAGATGCCAAGGATGTGAAAAAGTCTAAGGGGACCCGAACTGATACTATGATGCTCATTAGGGTAAATTTTGATACTGGAGAGATAAACCTACTTTCCATTCCAAGGGATACTAGGGTAGCAGTTAGGGGTAAGCAAGATAAAATAAACCATGCCCATGCCTATGGCGGAGTGGAACTAACTATGAAAACTGTAAGGGATTTTCTAAACCTAGATATTGATTATTATGTAAAAGTTGATTATAAAATTGTAATGGAAGTAGTAGATGCAATAGGAGGAGTAACAATAGAAGTACCTAGAAATATGAAATATGATGATCCTTATGCAGACCCACCCCTGCATATTAATATACCCAAGGGGGTACAAACCTTAGACGGGAAAATGGCCCATGACTTCCTAAGATGGAGAAAGAATAACGACGGTACAGGCTATCCTGATGGTGACGTAGGCAGAATTAAGGCTCAACAAATGTTTATGAAAGAACTAGTTAAGCAAACCTTGCAATTAAAGAATATTACTAAATTGCCTAAGCTAATCAATACCTATTTCGACTATGTGGAAACAAACATACCTAAATCTGCCATACTAAAGGCAGCAATGTCTGCAAAAAAAATAAGTCCAGAGAAAATGGTGACCAATACAATTCCGGGAGAGCCTAAGAGGATTAAAGGTGGAGACTACTGGATATACAATCCAGAAGAGACAGAGGCCCTAGTGCATGAGATGTTTGGTGACTATTTACTAGGTCCATAGATAGAGGTGTTAACATGAGAAGAATTAGAAAAAGAGAGCATGTGGAGAATTATTTAAGAGCAACTTATAGAGGGGATACCCTGCTTGGAGATGTGTTTTTGGAACATAATGCCTTACCTGATTTAAGTGTAGAGGACATAGATACCCAAACTACTTTCTTAGGCAAAAAAGTAGATTATCCTATAATTATAAATGCAATGACAGGTGGGACAGATTTTTCCCGGGAAATTAATCGGGAATTGTCATTAGTTGCAAAAACTTTCAATATACCCATGGCAGTAGGTTCCCAAACCATAGCCCTATGTGAAGACGAAATATGCAAAGATTCCTTTAGAGTAGTTAGAGAAAATATAGGAGAAGATGGTATAGTCATCGCCAACTTAAATGCCCAAGCCTCCTTAGAAGATGTAGGCCATGCCTTAGAGATGATAGATGCTGATGCAATACAACTACACCTAAACCCTGCCCATGAAATGGTTATGCTAGAGGGAGACAGGGATTTTAGGGGAGTCCTCAACAACATTGAAAAGTTGGTAAAAAATGTAGAAAAACCCATTATAGTTAAGGAAGTAGGTTTTGGCATATCAAAGAAAGTTGCTCAAAAGCTCTATGATATAGGAGTTAAATATATTGATGTATCAGGGGCAGGCGGAACCAATTTCATTGAAATTGAAAATATGAGATATAATAGTATAGACCTATCAGATATTTACAGCTGGGGTATTCCAACGGCCCTATCAATAATTGAGTGTAGACAAGTTTCTAAGGAATTAAATTTAATCGCCAGTGGTGGAATAAGGACTAGCATGGATATTGTGAAAGCCTTGGCCCTAGGGGGAGATATGGTAGGCATATCTGGAGAAATATTATCCTACCTACTCCATGGAGGTTATGAAAACGCAAAGACCTATTTAGAAACTACCTTGCACAAGATGAAGATACTAATGCTCTTAATGGGTAAAAGAAATATTGAAGAATTGAAGAATTCTGATTATAGAATTACTGGAAAACTTAGGGAGCTGGTTAACCAAATTTAATAATTCACAAAGCCCTTAAGACTTTAATAGGCAGCTTTTATATGATACTTCCAAAGTAGATTATCTACTTGGAGGTATTTTTCTGTCTTATTAGGTGAACTGACTTGAAAAATTTTATGTGATATACTGGGGATAAGTTTTTGTCAAGATGTATTAAATTAACTTTAGAGGTGCATCATGTATAAGATAGTTATTGTTGACGATGAACCAATTATAAGAATGGATTTGTCAGAGTTATTAAAGGAAGAAGGATATGATGTAGTAGGATATGGTTCTGATGGACTTGATGCAATAGAACAATGTAGGCAACACAAGTCAGATGTGCTTTTGTTAGATATAAAAAATGCCTGTTTTCGATGGCATCAGTGTTGCTGAAAAAATTATTAAAGAAGAGCTGGCAGGCTGCGTGATCTTTATTACTGCTTATGCTAATAGAGAGTTTATTGAAAAAGCAAAAGAAATTGGTGTTACAGGTTATCTTGTTAAACCTATTGATGATAAAACTTTGATTTCTACTATAGAAATATCTATAGCCCAAAGCCAAAAAATTAGAAAAGTTGTTAATGAAACGAGAGAAGCTAAAAAGAAGCTAGAAGAAAGCAAACTTATAAATAGGGCAAAAATAATCGTTTCCAAAATAAACAATATATCTGAAGGGGAAGCATATAAATTTATGCAAAAGATGAGTATGGATAAGCAATGCCCTATGGTTGAAATTGCAAGCTTTTTCATTGAAAATTATTCTGAACGTGGAGCTATTGAAAAAGCCAAGTCAAAAATAATGAAATATAATAATGTTAGTGAAAAGAAAGCATATAATATTTTAAAAATGTATAGCAGAGATCAAAACTGTAGTTTATTTGATGCTGCAGAGAAAATTAATAAAATTGATGAAACAGCCTTGTTGTATTTGACCAAAGGGAGAAATAGATGTTAGCAGAACATATAATGCAACAATGCAACTTGTCGCCAGAGGATATAGAATTAATCAAAGAAATAGCCAATGTTATGCAATATTTTGCAAATCTAATAGGATCTGACTTATTTATTGATTGTTATAATGAAGATAGAAAAGAGGCAATAGTAGTTGCAGAAGCCAAACCTATTGGCAATCCTTCCCTCTATACTGGTTCAGTTATAGGTGAAGTAGCAAGTAAGGATAACGAGCCAGCCGTATATACAGCTTTATCTACAGGAATGTCAGTTAGGGATATTAGAACATTAACACAAGAAAACAAAGTAGTAAGACAGGATGTTGTACCAATAAAAAATAAAAATAATGATGTGATTGCTGTTCTAATAAGAGAACAAGATATAAGTGAAAGCATACAACGTAAAAAGAAACATAAAGAATTGATACATACTAAGGAATACTTATGCGAAAAATTACAGAAGTCTTACGGCGATATTACTCCATACTCTCCATCTATAGATGAAAATAGGCTTTTGATGAAAGAAATTCATCATAGGGAAAAATAATTTACAGTACATAGCAAGTATTATGAATATGCAAGCCGTAGAAGTACTCAACAAGAGATAAAAAATATATTTATAGAAAACAGCAATAGGATTTTATCCATTGCTTCAATTCATGAAATATTAACACAAAATGGCCTTTCTGAAAAAGTTTCTTTAAAGTCAGTTATATCTAGAATCATTGAAAATATTAATAAATTCCTAATTAAGGATTATAGTGTAGACATTACCGTATTAGGAAATGATTTGTTTGTCAATTCTGACAAAGGAACATCTATTGCAATTGTAGTAAATGAGCTGATTACAAATGCTGTAAAACATGCTTTTAAATCTAAAGCGGAAGGAAAGATAATCGTTAATATAAATCCAGGTAAAGAATATTCATCAATAACAGTTGAGGATAATGGGTCTGGGTTTGATGTTAATAATATAAAAAAATCAAGCCTCGGATTAAGCTTAATAGAGTTAACTGTAAAAGAAAAGCTTAATGGAAAAATTCAAATATTGTCCAATGAAAATGGCAGCAAGATAAACTTTGATTTTGAAAATTAGATGTTTACTAAGATACAATTAGTCAAATAATGACAATTATTTGACTAATTTAACTTGACTTGACTTATATAAATTAATGTATTATCCTATTGTTAGGATATATAATGTAGAAAATGATTTTTGAAGAAGTTAGAATACAATAGGGTATTCTTAAGATGGTAATAAGGCCAAAAAAGTTTGTTTTTAATAAACTTTTTTGGCTTTTTTGTTTTTATTTAATATCTAATGATGGAAGGGAGTGATGAAAAACATTATAATCAAATAATTATTCATATATAAAAAACAAACATGATTATGCTCTTAAACCCTTAATTGCTGATATAAGTTAAGAGCAGTTTATATGGCTAATATGGAAGTGCTACTACTTATAATGTAATCCGATAAATTGCGGAATATGGCATTTTCAAATATTAATAAAAATATATATGGAGGTATGCATAATGAAACAACTTAAAATGAAATATCTGGATATTGTTCCTACATACAGGAATGGAAAATTAATCGATCCATTTGCTAACAAAAAACTTTCAGGAAGGACAATTTTAAAGCAAGGTAAAGTTGTTGACCCTAAAAATGACATTGAGGATGTTAAGGATATTGCAATAATTGGAGATACAATAGTAGAGGTTGCTGATGAAATTAAGCCTGAAAAAGGAGATATTATAATTGATTGCTCAAATTTACCAGTGGTTCCAGGACTAATCGACATGCATCTACATTTACACGATTTATTTGAAGTTACTACAGATCCAATTTTTAGAGGAGTTGCAGATGGTGTTACTAT
>JAAYHU010000103.1 GCA_012735245.1 Tissierellia bacterium | reverse complement strand
TTTATAAGGGATGGTAAAAAGGAGAAAAAAAGGAAGACTAGGCTCTTTAAAGATAGATTTCCTAGAGGGCCCAAAGACCAGGTTAGATATTATTATAGAAAATATCTAAATAAAGTAAGAAGTGTAATTGAAATAGAACCTAGCGATACATCCCTAGATGTTAACAACAAGGCAACTGGTTTTGACAGAGGGGTTATTGAAAAAATAAGAGAAATATATATAAATATTAGGTATGGCAATAAGGAAGCAAAAGCAGAAACAGTAAAGGAAATGGAAGAACTATACAAAAAATTATAAAAGACCGTTTAAAACGGTCTTTTAAATTATTTATGCTCTTTTAATAATCGATCCCTAATATCCCACAGGTCTTGTGATAAGTCTACAATATACCTATGGGGTCTTTCAAACCTCTTAACCTCATCCCATAATAAGTCTAATTGTTCCTTACAATAATTTCGTATTTCGTGGATATTTGGACTTTCATATATGCATTTACCCTTATCGAAGATTTTTACTAAGAGTTTTTTAACGTAGAAATTGTCTAAGGTTTTTCTTTTCCAAGTATAGATAGGATGGAAGATTTCATAGGGTTTAGATTCATCTATTTCCTCATCATGTAAAGTAATTACATCGGCAATGGCCTTGTTAGTCCCCTTATCGAAAAACCTATATACCTGTTTAAAGCCTGGATTAGTGATTTTACCCACATTTTCACTAATCTTAATTTTAGGCACTAGTTGTCCGTCCTTTTCTATGGCTACCAGCTTATATACTCCACCGAATACAGGCTGAGACTTGGCAGTTATTAATCTTTCACCTACACCGAAGGAATCTATTTCAGCTCCCTGTAAAAGCAGTTCCCTAATTACATATTCATCTAAGGAGCTAGATGCAATTATTTGACAGTCAGGATAACCAGCTTCATCAAGGATTCTTCTGCATTCCTTAGATAGGTATGCAAGATCACCGCTGTCAATTCTAATGCCCTTTGGCCTGTAGCCCCTTGGTACCACTTCCTCATCAAAGACTCTTATGGCATTAGGTAGTCCTTCTTTTAAAACATCATAAGTATCTACTAACAATACGCAATTATCTGGATAAGTCCTAGCATAAGCCCTAAAGGCCTCTAACTCGCTGGGGAACATCTGAACCCAGCTGTGGGCCATAGTACCTAAGGCAGGAATATCAAAGTCCCTATCCACTATAGTGTTTGCAGTGCCTATGCACCCTCCTATGTAAGCCGCTCTAGCACCTAGTATTGCCCCTTCATAGCCTTGTGCCCTTCTTGAGCCAAATTCCATTACAGTCCTACCATCTGCTGCTCTAACTATTCTGTTGGCCTTTGTGGCAATTAGGCTTTGATGATTAATTGTTAAAAGCACCATAGTCTCTATTAATTGTGCTTGTACTATAGGACCTCTTACGATTACTATGGGTTCATAGGGAAATATAGGTGTTCCTTCTGGAATAGCCCAGACATCGCATTGAAATTCAAAGTTTCTTAAGTAATCTAAGAACTTCTGACTAAAAATCTTTTTAGATTCAAAATAAGCTATGTCCTCTTCATCAAATCTTAGGTTTTTTAAGTACTCTATAAGCTGCTCTACACCTGCCATTATGGCAAAACCACCGTTGTCAGGAATAGACCTAAAGAACATATCAAAATATGCAATTTGGTCTTCCATACCATTTTCAATGTAACCATTGGCCATGGTGAACTCATAATAATCAGCTAGCATTGTAAGGTTTTTACTAGGCTTCCAATCTAAATTTATCATTTGTAATCTCCTTTTTAGTGGTATTATTATTTTTATTATAGACCTTAGATTAAAAAAATTCAAGAAATGCAAAAAATTCACAAAAAAAAAGGATAATATATTCTTATAAAATATATTATCCTACAAAGGGGGAAGATTTATATATTATTTAATAATAATTTGCCCTTATCAGTAATCCTTAGGGTTTTTATTGTACTTATACTGCAAATAGAACTATAAGCACACCCGCCACATTTTGTATCACAGTTGGGCCTAGTTTCATCTTCCACTATATAGCCCAGGCGAATTAGTTGAAATATGGCTTCCTTAACTAATTCCTCATCCATATTTAAATTATTAGCTATTGAAGTAGTGGAATAGACCCTAATTCTACTAATCTCCTTTAAAACTTCTTTTAACATAAAATCGCTCCTAAAAGCCTAATAGTCTACCGACTTGGTAGATAAGGACTGCAACTATCCAACCTAAGATAAAAGTGTATACAGCCATGAAAATAGTCCATTTAATAGAATTGGTCTCCCTCTTTACAGTACCTAAAACTGCAGCACAGGGAGTATATAAAAGGGTCATTGCTAGGAAGGAAACAGCAGTTAAAGGCGTAAATACCTCCTGTAAAGCTAAGATCAATTCAGTTCCCTCGCTAACTCCAGCATAAACCATGCCCAGTATGGCAACTACGGCTTCCTTAGCTGCAATACCTGCAAATAGGCTGACAGTAGCCTGCCAAGTTCCAAAGCCGGCAGGTTTAAATATTGGGGCTAAAATAGTACCAATCCTACCTAAGATACTTTCTTGACTGTAGGGCTCTACTCCAAAGGGGAGTACGGATAAGACCCAAAGCAAAGCCACTACAACAAATATAATGCTTCCTGCCCTATATAAGAAATCCCAGACCTTATCCCACATGCTTCTAACAACATATTTAAATATGGGCAGCCTATAGGGAGGTAGTTCCATAATAAAATGGGATGATTCCTCTTTAAATAAGAACTTAGAGAATATTTTGCCCATGACTAAGGCAGTGATTATTCCAAAGGCATAAAGTAAAAACAGTACTATACCACCATGGCTTG
>JAAYHU010000102.1 GCA_012735245.1 Tissierellia bacterium | reverse complement strand
TCATCTATTTTATATTGTAAAATTTGGGCTATTTTTTGATGGGTGGCTTTAAGTTGCATGGCAACATCAGTTTCCAGCATATTATACCTCCAATTACTTTAGTGTTAAAGTATTTTTTGAACAATAGTTTAATGTTAAACTATTTTTTAGTTGCTGTCAATATAGTTTTAGTATTTTTATTATCTTTACTATTTTGCCAAATTCTATGAAAAAAAGCCCTTCTAAGAAGAGCCTTAATTTTTTAGAAATGAGAATAAAAAAATTCAATTATTCCCTTAGAAATTCGCTCTGCAATTTCATCCTGATGTCCTTTATCTAATAGAAGCTTCCTGTCTAATTCATTTGATATAAATCCTGTTTCTATGATCACTCCTGGTGATAAGGTATTTCGTAAAATATAATAGTTTCCTGTGGCAGGGCTATAGTTTATGCTGATATCCATATTTTTATATGCAGAAAGATTATTTAAATTGGTTTGAATCTTCTCTGCAAGCTCTTTTCCTTTTTGGCTTCCTTCATAATAAAAGACAATGGGACCTAATTTATTTGGATTCTTTATGTAATTTACATGGATGCTAACAAAAATATCAGCACCGTTATCGTCAATTATTTTTACCCTATTTTTTAAGTCCTCACTATGGCGATTTCTGCTATTTACATCATTATCTAAAGATTCATCAACTTCCCTTGTCATGATTACAGTGGCTCCTCTTTTTATGAGTTTTTCCTTAAGTATCATACCAATTTCTAGATTTATATTCTTCTCAAGTATACCCTCAAAATTTGTCCCTCCATCTATGCCACCATGTCCAGGGTCAATAACTATCACCTTATCTTTTAAAATCTTGTACCTGCTGAGGCTTATTGTTTTTTCTATAGGATTAGAAGGCAATAAAACAATTATAAGTATGCAAATAATAAATGCAAATATGGGATGTAGTCTTTTTTCCTCCATGCCAAGATAAGTAGCAGGCTTTTTCATCAAACCACCTCTTAAACTATATACTAAATACCTTGAAACATTCTTATTTTCATATAAATAATGTATTCATATCAGTTTCAAAATATTAAATATATAGTTAATTTAATTGTTATATTATGTGCCATATAATTGATGCTCCTCTTATAAACTTTTAGGTTGCAAAGTATATGTGACAATATTTGTGTATTTTTTATGGAATTTTGAACAGACTATAAGTATGGAAGGAGGAATAATTATGAGAAAAATGGGATTATTGCCTAGATTAATGATAGCCATTATACTGGGTATAATTATAGGAAGATTTGGACCTGCTTGGATAGTTCGAATCTTAGCAACCTTCAACGGTTTATTTGGGAATTTCCTTGGTTTTGCCATTCCTTTAATAATAATTGGCTTTGTAGCCCCTGGGATAGGGGATTTAGGTCAAGAAGCTGGCAAACTATTGGCCATAACCGCTGCTATTGCATATGGCTCAACTATTTTTTCTGGCACCTTAGCTTATTTTACATCTTCTATAGTATTACCAATGTTTTTAACTACTAGGGCTTTAAACTTAGACTCAACTAATCCTGAAGAAGCCTTGCTAGCCCCATATTTTGATGTGGAAATGCCTCCAATTTTTGGGGTAATGACAGCATTATTAATTGCTTTTACCTTAGGCCTTGGTATTGCTACTGTAAAAAGAGATACTATAAAAAGCTTTATGAGGGAATTCCAGTCTATTATAGAAAAGTTAATCTCCAATATAATAATTCCCTTATTGCCACTTCATATCTTAGGTATATTTGCTAATATGACCTATGCAGGACAGGTGGCAACAATTTTATCTGTATTCGCTAGAGTATTCATAATGGTAATTTTACTCCATATAACTGTTTTAATAATTCAGTTTATAGTTGGTGGGGCTGTTGCAGGAGGGAATCCTTTTAGGTTATTGAGAAATATGATTCCTGCCTATTTAACAGCTATAGGTACCCAGTCTTCTGCAGCCACTATACCTGTTACACTGCAACAGACTAAGAAAAATGGTGTTCAGGATGAAGTAGCTGATTTTGTAATTCCCCTATGCGCTACCATCCATCTATCAGGAAGTACCATTACCTTAGTAAGTTGTTCCATGGCTATTATGATGTTAAACGGAATGGCCACTAGCTTTATAAACATGTTCCCCTTTATATTGATGCTGGGAATTACTATGGTGGCTGCTCCTGGGGTGCCTGGTGGTGCAGTTATAGCAGCCTTAGGCCTATTAGAAACAATGTTGGGCTTTTCCCCTGCTATGCTTTCCCTAATGATAGCCTTATATGTGGCCCAAGATAGCTTTGGTACTGCAACTAATGTTACTGGAGATGCTGCCATTGCCCTTATAGTAAATAAAGTTTCTGGCTATGAATTAAAAAAATAAATCCTCAGGAATTTATTCCTGAGGATTTTTGCAATAGATATACTTATTTTACTTTTGATTTTTCAACATCATAGCCCATTCT
>JAAYHU010000001.1 GCA_012735245.1 Tissierellia bacterium | reverse complement strand
ATTGGTATGCACATGTAAATCGAATAACATAATTTGCCTCCCGTTTAAGAAACTAATAGTCATGTATTATGTATATTATGTAAAAAACCTGCCAATTAGGCAGGTTTTTAATATGTTATCTTGGTTCGACAATTAGCTTTATAGCTGTCCTCTCTTCACCATCTATTACGATATCAGTGAAGGCTGGTATGCAAATAAGATCATATCCACTTGGTGCAACAAATCCCCTTGCTATAGCTATAGCTTTTATAGCTTGGTTAATGGCACCTGCACCTATAGCTTGCATTTCTGCAGCTCCATGTTCTCTTACTGCCATTGCTAATGCACCTGCAACAGAATTTGGACTTGATTTTGCTGATACCTTTAATACTTCCATTAAAATAGCCCCCTCTATAAATATTTTTATATTACTAAATAATAAATATATTTAAATATATTATAATCATTATTTAGCATATTCTATAGCTCTTGTTTCCCGAATAACATTTACTTTTATTTGTCCAGGATAATCTAATTCCGCTTCAATTCTCTTTACGATATCTCTTGCTGTGTGAACAATTTCATCTTCACTTATTTCGTCAGGCTTAACCAAGATTCTAATCTCCCTACCGGCTTGAATAGCATAGGAACGTTCAATTCCATCAAAGGAATTAGCTATTTCTTCTAATTTTTCCAGCCTCTTTATATATGCTTCAAGGGTTTCCCTTCTAGCCCCTGGTCTTGCTGCTGAAATAGCATCTGCAGCTTGTACTAAAACTGCCTCTATTGTTTGAGGCTCAATATCGCCATGATGGGCTGCAATTGCATGTAGTACTTCCTTAGATTCTCTATATTTTCTAGCAAGGTCAACTCCTATTTCAACATGAGGACCTTCAATCTCATGATCTGCAGCTTTACCTATATCATGTAGTAATCCTGCTCTTTTTGCAATCTTTATGTCTGCACCTAATTCTGCTGCCATAATTCCTGCAAGATGCGCTACTTCGATAGAATGTTTCAATACATTTTGACCATAACTTGTTCTATATTTAAGCCTTCCAAGAAGTTTAATTAATTCAGGATGAAGATTATGAATGCCTACATCAAAGGCTGCTTGTTCTCCTTCATCACGAATAACATTTTCTACTTCCTTCTTAGCTTTTTCAACCATTTCTTCAATTCTAGCAGGATGTATTCTGCCATCTACTATAAGTTTTTCTAAGGCAATTCGAGCAATCTCCCTTCTTACAGGGTCAAAGCCTGAAAGAACTACTGCCTCTGGAGTGTCGTCGATGATTAAATCAATGCCAGTTAAAGTCTCTAAGGTTCTAATATTTCTACCTTCTCTTCCGATGATTCTACCCTTCATTTCATCATTAGGTAAGGCAACTACTGTTACAGTAGCTTCAGCAACATGATCTGCTGCACATTTTTGAATAGCTGTAGTGATAATTTCCCTTGCTCTTTTGTCTGCTTCTTCCTTTGCTTTGTTCTCCATTTCCTTGATCATAAGAGCAGATTCGTGAATGATGTCTTTTCTGATTTCGTCTAGTAGTATTTCTTTTGCTTCTTCAGAGGAAAGGCCTGATAGTCTTTCTAGTTCTGATACTTGGGCCTTATATATTTCGTCTATTTGAACTTCCTTTTCCTCTAATTCTTTAATTTTTTTAGATAGGAGTTCTTCTTTTCTTTCAATAGCTTCAGCCTTTCTATCGACATTTTCCTCTTTATTAACAATTCGTCTTTCTAATCTTTGTAGTTCATTTCTTCTTTCACGAATATCCCTTTCAGCCTCGGTTCTAAGCCTATGAATTTCATCTTTTACTTCAAGTAATAGTTCCCTTCTTCTAGCTTCGCTATCTCTTTCTGCATCTTCAATAATCTTTTTAGCCAACTCTTCAGCATTATTTATCTTACCTTCGCCAATATTTTTTCTTATAATATATCCAGCGGGAATGCCAATAATTGCTCCAAGAATTGCATACAAAATTTCAATAACTAAACACCTCCATTTGTATAAAGTTTTCAAGTTCCATACTGCATTTAATTTCCATTAAATACTTACATTTATATGCGACAACTGAAAATAGCAAACATGTATTTAATACATACATATATACTAATTTTATTACTTTTATTGTATAATGTCAAGATATAATCTTATTTACAGTACTTTCAGAGTCTTTTATATCAACCCTATAAGCATTGTTTCCAATGGCAGCCAGATGATTATTGTGGGTTACCATAATAATTTGCCTATTGAATAATTCTGAGGTTTGCTTTAGAAAATCTGCAACATTAAATATATAGTCGTCGCTTACATGTTTAGCAGGTTCATCTAGTATTAGGGGACCTTCAATTTTAGGCTTATGAATTTGTAAAAAGGCTATTCGTAGAGCTAGGGAAACTATATCTACTACTCCCCCGCCCCGTGATAGCTCTGGTTTAGTTTTAATTACAATATCATCTATACTATTTGTGACATAGAATTCAGCATTAGATTTTCCTCTGAGCTCTTCAATTTCAATTATAAACTCAACATCCGATTCGAATATATACTGCAAGCACTTAGTGACTAAGGATTCCACTTGTTTTTTTGCCTGTTCCCTTGCAAATTCAGAAGTCTTTTGAAGCAAGATATTTACTTTGTTTAAAAGGTCGATTTCTTCTTCAATTTGCTTTAATTCTTCTTTATTTTGCTTTATTTGCTCCTTAATTATTTCTTGCTTTCCCAGTTCCCTAGATAGATACTCCTTAGAAGAGTTTAAAAATTTGTCTAAATCCTGTAAACTTTCAATCATATTATCCCTTCTTCTCTAATAAGTCCCTAGGTAATAGTTCATTAGCTTCCTTAAACAACTTTTGTATTTCAGCAGTAAGCTTATTTATCTCATTTTCTAATTCATTAGGTTTAATCCCCATTTTTTCAAGTTCCTTTATAATCTCATTTTCCTGTTGATTAAGTTGCTCTAATCTAGCTTCAGCCTTATATTTTAAGTTTTTTGCTTTTTCCAAATTCTCCTTAAGTACATTTAATTCCTTTTCATAGTCCATAATCATACCTCCTGATTATAATGCCTTAATATATGTTCTATTTTACTATCATCAATATTACTGAAACATAAAGGACAAACTTCAAGTTTAAGTAATAGGTCCTTATATTGTTCTACTTTTGAATCAATTGCAGCTTTATACTCTTTTATTAGGAGTTGAACCTTACTTATTTCCTTCTTAACCGATGTTAAATTTTTCAATAAGGTATTCAATTTATTTAACAAAGATATTTTGCTTTCTAGCATATCTTTAAGGCTGTTTACTTCGTCTAAATTTTCGAACTTTTCAATGTACCTTTCTCCAATTGCCAAGCTTTTTCCTAAGGCATCTTTCTTAACTTTTATATCATTTAGTTTCTTTAATCTCTCTATTGCATTTAACATTGTATCTAAATTATTTTCTACATAATTGATTTCCTTTAATTTTTCTTTAATTAAAGAATATGCAGTAGCTTCTTCTCCAATCCTTTTCAAGCTAGCTTTATATTTTATAAGTTGATTATTTAAGTTGTATAAATTTATTATTTCATTTGCCTTCTTCTCAACTTTTGACAATTCTTTAAATGAGTTAATCACAGTTAAATTATATTTTTTGTCTTGGGATAATTTATCTAGCTGATTTTTTTTAGTAATAAGATAGTTGTATTTGCCAATGTTTGATGAAATATTGTATTGAATATCTGCTAAAACATCTATATTGCTTAATTGTTGTAAATAATATTGGATTTCTTTTTTTTCTTTATATAATAATTGTAATTTTTCATGAGAAGTTTGATAGGTATTAAGCAAATTATCCTTATAGGAAATCTTATCCCTAATATCCTCTAATTTATCAATTCTATTCTGCAGTTCCTCTAAATATTCATATTTAGATAATTCCTCTTCTAAATTTGAAATTCTTTCTTCAAGGCTTTTCTTTTTCACAGACAGATTTCTTATATCTTTCAAGGTATCCCTTATGGTATCATCAATAATATTTACACCTACTAGTCTACCAATAGAGCTTGCTCTGGTTGAACCTCTTTCCGATAATAAAAAGGCACCTTCTAATTGATCACTTAAGTTGATTGGCTTAGAGATGTCCTTATCCAAAAGTATTTTCTTGATTCCAGTTGAATTTATAATTTCCTCTGGGACAGATGTGCCAAAACCTTCAAATGCTATTTCGTCATTTTGGGAATTATAAAGATAGTAAACATTTTTGCTCCTACTTCTATATCTTTTAACTTTGATACCATCGCTAAATTCTATGGTAACAGAACAGTGATTTTCTCCTTCCCTAATAAAATAATCTCCTGATGGCTCATTGTAGAGAACCCACCTTATTCCCCTAAGAATTGCTGTCTTACCGCTGTCAGAGGGCCCTACTATGACATTTAATTGCTCGTCAAATTCTAATACAGTATATTTGTGAGATTGAAAATTCTCTAAGATGACTTTTCTAATGTATTTCATACTATTCACCACTTATACCTTTCATATGAGTATTAGCAATCCTTCTTAAAGCTTCCTTGATTACTTTATCTTCAACTCCTTCAGCATTGGACACCTTAATTAACACTTCGTTAATATCCATTTTTTCGAAGTCTAAGGCAGCATCTATACTTTGTTTGAATTCCATTATCCTCTCATTTTTAAATAGGCTTTTTTCTATTTCAGACCTATCTAATACTTCCTTACCAGGTAAAGCAGATTTTAAATATATTTCTTTAATTTCAATACCCTTATCTAATTCAATCAAAATTACCTTTGGCATTCTTTCAATTTCTTTGAGGCTGTTGGATATTCTAACCATACTTCCTGGATTAATAAAATATTTATTGCCTATTTTAATGGTTTTAAAACCTCCATGGTAATGGCCTGAAAGGGTAATATCTGCTAAGGTTTCTTTGATATCATCAATTAGGGTATAGGGAACGCCTTTGATAAAAGGTTTATCCAGCAACATTCCATGAACCATATGAATGGAGAAATTAACGCCCGGATCAACATCTTTAACTATATAATAATCCAAGTTTTCTGGCGAATCAATATCGTAAACGTAGGGCTGAGCAGTTAGTTGAACCTTTATATTGTTTTTTTCAAGAATTACTTTTTCATTCCCATTAATAATCTTAATAACTCCTAATATATCTAATAAACCAAGCATAGTCCTATTGATTGTATTTGGATTATGGCCATATACGTCATGATTACCGCTTACAAGATAAAAGGGGACTTTTATCTTGTCTAGTATTAAAGAAAATCTACTGGCAATAGATATGGATATATCTGGCCTGTCAAATAGATCTCCACCATGTAAAACAAAGTCTATATTGTAATTTTCAATAATTTCGCTTATCTCTATTAATTTTTTTTCAACAGTATCGACAAAGCTATCCTTTCTATTTTTAGGATTTGTCCCCCTAATATGGGTATCGGTGAAAAATAATATTTTCATATGCAGCACCTCACAAATAAACCTCCTTAAAAGGAGGTCTATTCTATTTCTTTTCTTCTTTGGAAGCTTGTTTTTCTTCTGAATTATCAGTATCTTCAATTAATCCTAACTTAGCACGGATTTTGTCTTCTATCTCTTTTGTAATAGTTGGATTTTCTCTTAAAAAATCTTTAGCATTTTCTCTACCTTGACCTAATCTATGTTCACCATAGCTGTACCAGGACCCGGATTTGTTAATTATATTGGCACTGACTCCCACATCCAGAATATTTCCTTCCTTCGAGATACCTGTTCCATACATAATATCAAATTCAGCTTGCTTAAAAGGTGGAGCTAGTTTATTTTTTACAACTTTTACCCTAGTCCTGTTCCCAATTATCTCATCACCTTGTTTAATAGAGTCAACTCTTCGAACATCCAATCTTATACTTGCATAGAATTTTAACGCTCTTCC
This sequence comes from Tissierellia bacterium, assembly GCA_012735245.1. GTDB lineage: Bacteria > Bacillota > Clostridia > Tissierellales > Tissierellaceae > JAAYFT01. The sequence continues at coordinate 43,419 of JAAYHU010000001.1, read as the reverse complement.
CCCAGTAGTAGTCTCAGGATTTCCGAACATGACTCCAACTTTTTCTCTTAATTGATTTATGAAAATCACAATAGTCTTTGATTTATTTATAGAACCGGCTAATTTTCTTAGGGCTTGAGACATTAGCCTAGCTTGAAGTCCAATATGACTATCGCCCATTTCCCCTTCTATTTCTGCCTTAGGTACCAAAGCAGCAACAGAATCCACTACCACTATATCTACGGCACCGCTTCTAACTAAGGCTTCAGTTATTTCCAGAGCTTGTTCTCCAGTATCTGGCTGTGATATTATTAAGTTCTCAATATCTACGCCTAATTTCTCAGCATAGGAAGGGTCTAAAGCGTGCTCAGCATCAATGAAAGCAGCTATTCCACCCAGTTTTTGTGTTTCTGCAATAGCGTGAAGAGACACAGTAGTTTTACCAGATGATTCTGGTCCAAATACTTCTATTATCCTGCCCCTAGGTAAGCCACCAATGCCAAGGGCAATGTCTAAATCCAAGGATCCAGTAGGAACCACATCAATATTTAATTTGGCATTCTCTCCAAGGCGCATAATAGAGCCTTTACCAAACTGTTTTTCTATTTGACTTATGGCTAAGTCTAAAGCTTTTTTCTTTTCTAGATTATCAACCATAATAACTCCAGTTTTACTGGATTCACCCCTTTCCATATTCGAACATTCGTTCAAATATATAATATAATAAAATATACTTTTAGTCAATCATAAATTTAATAAAAATTTCCTTAGTTCCGAGAAGGCTTTGGTTACCGCTTTATTCTGTATGTTTTCCCTATTTCCTATAAAATTACATCTAATAGGCATTGCCTTATTTCTATTAGCTATACACATAAATACTAAGCCTATAGGTTTTTCATCTGTACCACCTTCAGGCCCAGCAAGGCCTGTAATAGACAGGGCAATGTCTATATCCTCTCTATTGAGAAGGCCTTTAGCCATTTCTATAGCTGTTTCTTCACTGACAACCCCAAATTTGTCTATGGTTAAAGGATTTACTCCTAACTCTTGGATTTTCGACTTATTACTATAGGTGATAATGCTCCTATCAAATACTTGAGATGCACCTGGTATCCTACTTAGCCGACCACTTATAAGTCCTCCAGTACAGGACTCAGCAAAACCTATTTTATAATTTTTTTCCTTTAATATTTTGAAGACTATTTCTTCTATGGGAACGTTATCGTATCCATAAATATAATCTCTGAACCTATTTTCAATTATCTTAATAAAATACTCTACCTTATCCTCTAAATCCTCCCTATTATAACTTTTTCCAATTATTTTTATTTCTACTTCACTTTCTTTAGGAAAGGTTGCAATGTTGATATCAGGATCAATATTTATTAAATCCCTTAATTCCATTTCTAATTGGGATTCGCCAATATCTACAACATTAATAGATCTGTTAATTATATAATAGTCCTGTTTGATTAAGGGGATGACTTCATTATTAAACATTGTTTCCATTTCAATGGGAGGCCCAGGTAGCATTACAATAGTTTTATTAGCTCTTTTGATAAAAATTCCAGGAGCTGTCCCAATATTGTTATTTAAGAAAATACTTCCTTCTGGTTTTTTTGCTTGCTTTAGATTATTAAGTGACATTTTTCTATTTAATGAGTTGAATTTTTCCTTTATTATTTCTAATATGTCTTCATCATCAATTAATTTTAAGCCTAAGGCTTCAGAGATAATCTCCTTTGTTATATCGTCTTGTGTAGGACCTAATCCTCCGGTAGTGACTATAAGATCTGCTCTCTTAAGAGAAATATCAATTACTTCCTTGATCCTTTCTACATTATCATCTACTGAAGTGTGGTAGTAAGTTTCAATTCCTAATTCCAATAATTTTGATGCTAAGTATTTACTATTTGTATTTAATATGCTTCCAGTAGTAATTTCTGTCCCAATAGTTATTATTTCAGCTTTCATTTTACATCTCCCATTATTTGATTCCTGTTTTAAGGGTTGATTTATTTTTATAAATATAATCTATTCCAGATAAAACAGTGAAAAATAATGATATATATAGTAAAATCATATCAAGAGGCAGGTTTATAAGATAAAAGGGGAAATTGTTAAGCAGTAGCAATATTATAGCAGCTAGCTGGGTAATGGTTTTAATCTTCCCTAAGGGGCTAGCAGCTATGGTTATACCTTCAGAGGCAGCAATAATTCGAAATCCAGATATTGAAAATTCCCTGGCAATAACTATTACTACTATCCAGCCAGGAATTTTTCCTAAATCAACTAAGGAAATCAGAGCAGCAGATACTAATATTTTATCTGCTAAGGGGTCAACAAATTTACCAAAATTAGTAATCATATTTTTACTTCTAGCAATATATCCATCTAAGGTGTCAGTCAATGAAGCAATAATAAATATAAAAGCTGCTATATAGGAACTATACTTTATATTAGAGTATAATACTAGTAAAAATATAGGAACAAGGAAAATTCTAAATATGGTAATCTTATTGGCTAAATTCATTGGATTACCTCCCCAATTAAGTCATACTCTAAACTATCTATAATTTTAACTTTAACAAAACTACCTAATTCTAGATTAGTACGGCTGTTTACATATACTATGCCATCAATGTCAGGACTGTCCATGTATGATCTACCTATATATGTGTTTTTTTCAATTTCTTCTTCTATTAGGACTGTAATTGTTTTACCCACATTATCAGCCATGATTTTTTCAGAAATTTCTCTTTGTATTTCCATTATTCTATCTCTTCTAAATTCTTTGACCTCTTCTGGTACTTGCTTAGGCAAATTATATGCAGGAGTGCCTTCTTCTCTTGAATAGGTAAACACACCTAATTTTTCAAATTTAATTTCTTTTATAAAATCTACTAAGTCATTAAAGTCTTCATCAGTTTCTCCAGGGAAACCTACAATAAAGGTTGTTCTAATAACTATACCAGGAATTTCTTTTCTCAACTTATTTATCAAGGATATTATGTCTTCTCTTGTAGTTCTTCGATTCATCTTTTTTAAAATTTTATTGTTAATATGTTGTAAAGGTATATCTACGTATTTAACAATTTTCTCATTATCTCTAATTGACCTTATTAAATCATCGGTAAAATTATCAGGATATAAATATAAAATTCTTATCCATTTTATACCATCTATATTATTTAATCTATCTAATAATTTATCTAAACAATATTGTCCATATAAGTCAATTCCATAATCAGAAGTATTTTGGCCAATTAAAATAACTTCTTTAACTCCATTGTCAGCTAAATATTTTACTTCTTTGATGATATCATCCATGCGCCTACTTCTATATTTTCCTCTTAATTTTGGAATAATACAATAGGTGCAGTAATTATTGCATCCCTCTGATATTCTTACATATTCAGTAGGGTTAAAACTAATTCTTTTTATTCCTTCTAAGTATTGTTCATTTATATTGCCTACTTTTGTGATTCTTTCTTTGCTTTTATTTAGATTGTCAATAATTGATGCAATATCTTTAATGTTACCGGTTCCAATAATTCCGTCAACTTCAGGTATTTCATCAAGTAATTCCTTTGAGTATCTTTCAGCAAGACAACCTGACAATATTAGGTATTTACAATTGCCTGTTTTTTTATACCTGGTCATTTCCCATATAGCCTCAATAGATTCTTCTTTTGCCTTATCTATAAATCCACAGGTATTGACAATGATAAGATCTGATTCATTTAAGGAATTAGTAATGGTATAGTTCCTATCTTTTAATATACTCATCATTAACTCAGAATCTATTTCGTTTTTTGAACATCCTAAGGTAACAATTGAAATTTTATTTATATTCACTATTATCACTCCTAGATAAAGATTCCAACTCCTCTGGTGTAATTAATACCTTTCTTGGTTTACTGCCTTCATATCCCCCTACTATACCTCTTTCCTCCATTTCATCAATTATCCTGGCTGCTCTAGCATAACCAATTTTCAGCCTTCTTTGTAATAATGAAATAGACGCTTGTCCCTCCTCAACAACCAAGGATATAGCCTCTGGTAAAAGTTCATCACCACCATCAAAGAGAACATCTTTAGGATTCTCTAATTTTTCTATAATATTCATATCATATTGGCTGTCATCCTTAACAGAAATTGACTTTACTATTGCTTCAACTTCTTCATCAGATATATATGCCCCTTGGACCCTTACAGGTTTTGAGTAATATGAAGGGAAGAAAAGCATATCTCCATTTCCTAAAAGTTTTTCAGCACCTGACATATCAAGAATTGTTCTTGAGTCTACTTGTGAAGAAACGGCAAAGGAAATTCTAGAAGGAATGTTGGCCTTTATGGTTCCTGTAATTACATCAACGGAAGGTCTTTGAGTTGCAACTATTAAATGGATTCCTGCAGCCCTTGCCATTTGGGCTAATCTACAAATATAATCCTCGATTTCTTGAGCAGCAACCATCATCAAATCTGCCAGCTCATCTATGATAACTACAATTTTGGGAAGTTGTTCTTCCTTATTTTTCATCTTAGTATTATAAGCATTAACATCCCTTACACTATTTTCTGCAAACAATTTGTATCTTTTTTCCATTTCATCAACGGCCCAGCTGAGTGCAGAGGCAGCTTTTTTTGGATCTGTAACTACTGGAATTAATAAATGGGGGATGCCGTTATAAATACTTAATTCTACTACTTTAGGATCTATTAATAATAATTTTACATCTTCAGGAGAGGATTTATAAATAATACTTGTAATAATTGTATTTATACATACTGATTTTCCGGAGCCAGTTGCCCCGGCAATTAAAAGGTGTGGCATTTTATCTATAGTAGAAACTACTACATTACCATAAACATCTTTTCCTAAGGCAAGAGGTAGGTTTGAACCTATCTCTTGATACTCTTTTGATAAAATTATTTCCTTAAGCAAAACATTGGTTTTTAACTTATTAGGAACTTCAATTCCTACGGCAGATTTTCCTGGAATAGGAGCCTCTATTCTAATATCTGAAGATGCTAAACTTAAGGCAATATTGTCAGATAAGGAAACAATCCTACTTAGTTTAACTCCTGGAGAAGGTTGCAATTCATAACAAGTAATAGTTGGGCCAACATTGATTTCAATTATCTTAGCATCAATCCCAAAGTTTCTCATTGTCTCTTCAATAATTCTAGCGTTATTTAAAATCACCCTTTTATCACTTGTGTCCTGGTTGATAATAGGTGATTTCAACAAGGATAATGAAGGAGCAACATAAGTATCGGTCCTTTTACTGATATTCATCTTAATTTCATTATGTATATTTGCTTTTTCATCTTTAACTCTCATTTCTTTTAAACTAGTTTTGTCAAGGCTCTTATTATATTCTATTACATTAATATCTTCTTTTATATTGTCAACTGGTGTAGGAGTTGTTATATTTGGCTTGCTAGTTCTATTAAAGAATTTTTTTATGGGAATAGTGATTTTGTCTATTAACTCATTTATATTTTTATTTGTAATAATTAATAGGTTTACAATTATAACAAAGCTTAAAACTATATACGTGCCAATGGAGCCAAACAGCTTGTAGAAAAAAAAGCCAAAGAAACTTCCAATAATTCCTCCACCTTTACCAACTTTGCTTAAAGAAATTGAATTTTTAATCCTATCAAATAAGCTATAACTTGTTGGAATTACTCCATCTAAAAATATTAAAAAACTTATAAAAATTAGCAAAGTAGCTAGTACAACCCTTTTCTCTTTAAAATTAAACTTATTGAGGATAAAAATCATGCCAGCAAATATAATTACTAAGGGAAAGAAATAAGCTCCAAAACCCATGAATGAAAAGCTAGTACCAGCTAAAATTGAACCTATTATTCCCATCTTTGAGCTGAATAAGCTCAATAAGGACAATAATCCAAAGGCAATAATTATAATGCCATAAATATCTTTTAAATTTCTATCGCTATTTGGATTCTTTCTTTTTCTTTTATTGTCGCTAGTTTTGTTTTTCTTCAAGGAAGTCACCTCTATTTCTAAACTAGAATATATTACTTAAAATAACAATTGTTCCAATAATCCATAAGTAATAGGAGAAGTAATATAGTTTATTTTTATTAATTAAATTGATTAAGAATTTAATGGATAATATACCTACAAGGGTAGAAATAAGTACACCTACTAAAAGGGGAAAATTAATTAATACCTTAGTTTCAGCTTTTATTACTTCTATAATACCTAATAAACTAACACCAAAAGTAACAGGTAAATCTAACAAAAAAAGAATATTCAGTAGCTAAGGGCTTATTTAAACCTCTCAGTAAACCTGCTACTATGGTAGAGCCTGACCTAGAGATACCAGGTATTATGGCAATCCCTTGGGCAGTACCTATCAAAATAGCATCTAGGATGGACATATTCCTTATATTTTTATTTTGAAAGGCCCTCTTTTCAGAAAACCAAAGTAAGCAGCCTGTAATTAAAAAAGCAAAACCTATTGGCAAAATAGATGAGTATAGGGATTCAAAAAAGTCTTGAAACAATAATCCAATGGCCGCTGTTGGAATAGAACCTAAAATAATTAAAAGTCCAAGTTTTTGATGTTTATTTAAACTTTTCACTTTATTTCCTTTTATAATAGAGAAGACAAGTTTGATAAATTCCATTATTATTTTTATTATATCATTGAAATAAACTACAATTATTGAGATAAAAGTACCAAAGTGAAGCATTACAGTAAAAAACATATTACCTTCTTCGATTCCAAATAAATTTTGTAGTAATACTAAATGGCCTGAGCTACTTATAGGTAAAAATTCTGTAATTCCTTGAATGATTCCTAATATAATTGATTCAAATAATTTCAAAAAAACTCCCCCTTTAAAGTTCATACTGTAGTTATTATAGCATAGTTTTGCAACCTATTCTATTGGTTTTTACTTTCCATCATTTCATTCAATTTCTTCAATGCCTTTGAAAAGCCGCCTACTTCATCAATTAGTTTATATTTTACAGCTTCTTCTCCAACTAGAATAGTGCCAACATCATTTGCGATTTCATCTGTGGCGTACATCAAATCTTTTAATGTATTCCTGTCTATATCTGAGGTTCTAAGTATAAAACTAATAATTCTTTCCTGCATCCTTTCAAAATATCTAAAGGTTTGTGGGACTCCAATGACTAAGCCAGTAGTTCTAATTGGATGAATTGTCATAGTGGCAGTAGGTACTATGAAAGAATAATCTGTTGAAGTGGCCAATGGTACACCAATACTATGGCCTCCACCAAGTACTAGGGAAACTTTTGGCTTATCTATGGAGTTTATTAATTCTGCTAAGGCTAAACCAGCTTCCACGTCTCCTCCAACAGTATTAAGTATAATAAACAAACCTTCAATTTTAGGATCCTGTTGTGCTGCAATTAAAATGGGAATGATATGTTCATATTTAGTAGCTTTTTTATCACTGGGTACCATATTATGGCCTTCTATTTCTCCAATAATGGAAATAAACTGAATATTGTTCTTCGTCTCTGGCATATTAGGTACTCCGACTTCTTTTATATTTTCAACTCTTTCTTTATCAATATTTTTTTTGTTGTCCTTCATATTATTGCCCTCCTTTAAAATAAAGTATCATTATCTTTTACTTTTAAATTAAATATATACAAATAAAAAAACATATATCAGAACGATATATGTTTTCGTAAGTTATGGATTTAAATTGGGTCAGTTTCGATAATGATCATATCATAGCCAATTTTCCTTATTGATTCCCATGGGATTTCGGTATCAATGCCTTCTAATCCTAATAGTCTCAATCCCAGTTTTCTTTCTGGAACCAAAAGGGAAATTATTTTGCCACTTTCTTCATCTATTAAAAAATCACTATCTGCAATTAATCCAAGTCTGCCACCATTATTGAGATTTACAATTTCCTTTTGACCAAGGCCTGTTAGTCTCAACTTTTTCCCTCCTATTTGTTTATTTATTAATAATTATATTGAAGGAAAGTAAAAATATTACTTATCATTTATGATAAAGTCATATTTGAGCATTAATAACCAGAATGACCAAATCCACCTTGGCCTCTTTCTGTCTCATCTAGTTCATCTACTAATTCAAATTCAGCCTTCTCATACTTCATAAATACCATTTGTGCGATTCTATCGCCAGTATTTATGGTATAGGGTTCATTTCCAAGATTGATCAATATTACTTTTATTTCACCCCTATAGTCGCTATCAATGGTACCAATACCATTAGCTAGGGTAATACCATGCTTTAAGGCGAGGCCTGACCTAGCCCTTATTTGGGCTTCATATCCCCTTGGCATTGAAATATACAAACCCGTAGGTATTAAAGCCCTTTCTAAAGGTTTTAATGTAATTGGCTCCTCAATATTGGCTTTAAGATCTAAGCCTGCAGAACCTTCTGTTTCATATTTTGGCAAATGAAATTTGCTTTTGTTGACAACTTTTACTTTCATCCTTGTATCACCTCTCTAAAATAATATTTCTTTGATTCTATCATCATTGATATTTTCTACCTTGCCCACATAGGCAATATTAAATTTTTCTCGATTAAAGATAATATTAATTACCTCCTTTATATCTTCCATGTCTACAGAATCTATTTTATTTAGTATTTCTTCCTGGGTAAATACCCTATTAAATATTAATAGTGATTTTCCTATTTCATACATTCTATTAAAGGTATTTTCCATGCCTAATACGTAATTCCCTTTTAATTGTTCCTTGGACTTTTCCAATTCCTCCCTTGATATTAAATTTTCCTTTATATTCTTTATTTCATCATCAATGGCTTTAATAGATTTTAATATTTGACTTGGATGCAGGCCTAAAAATAGGGTTAATATACCTGTGTCTTTATAAGAAGAAGGAAATGTTTCAATTGAATAGGCTAGTCCTAGGTCCTCCCTTATTTTTTGAAATAACCTAGAACTCATACTACCTCCAAAAATATTGTTTAATATCATTAATGCTTCCATTTTAGGCGAAGTAATTGGGAGGCCTTCCATACCTATGCATAAATTTATCTGTTCAGTATCTTTATTTATATAGTCTAATTTGTTGGTAAATTTATATATATTTTTGCTTTCATTTTTCTTATTTATTTCCAAACTTTTGCTATTGAAAGGTCCAAAGTAATCTTTTAATAGTTTTATACATTCCCTTTCATCAATATTTCCCGCTATGGAGATCACCATATTTTCAGGTTGATAATTTTCTGTAAAGTAATTTAATATTTTAGCCCTGTTAATACCTTTAATGGATTCTTCTGTTCCTATAATGGAATGCTCAAGGCTTGTCCTTTCAAACATCATTTTGTTTAATAGCTCCACTGCTAAGTCTTCTGGCGAATCTAAGTACATATACAATTCTTCTAATATTACTGATTTCTCTTTTTCTATATCTTCTTCCTTAAATATGGAGTTAGTTATCATATCACTTAATATATCAATTGCAATTTTAATATGGTTGTTTAAAACCTTTGCATAATAGATGGTGGTCTCTTTGCCAGTAAAAGCATTTAAGACTCCACCTATGCTATCTATGGTTTCTGCTATTTTTTTTGCATCTCTTTTCCTGGTCCCTTTAAACAACATATGTTCTATAAAATGGCTAATACCATTATTATTCTTATTTTCATTTTTTGATCCACAATCTATTATTATGCCGACAGAAACTGAGTTAATATAAGGAATTTTCTCCATGACAACCCTTATTCCATTATCTAGCTTATCAATTAAATACATTTTTTCCTCCTTGGTTTCTACTGCTATTAATCATTTTTTATTATATCGCTAATTTTTCCAATTTTATATCCATTGCTATTTAAATAGCTTATTATTTCTGGTAATGCCTTTACAGTTTCCTCAGTTGGATGCATAAGGATAATGGCTCCATTATGTATTTTTTCTATTACCCTTCTTATAATTATATCCTTTGCACTGTCCTTCCGCCAGTCTATTGTATCTATGCTCCACATAATAAGTTTATATCCTAGATCCTTAGAAGCCTTAATAGTATTGTCATTATAAGCACCTGAAGGTGGGGCAAAATATTTTGAATCGATATTTAAAATTTCTTTAATTATTCTATGAGTTTTCTCTATTTCCTCCCTGTTTCTCTCATAAGATAATTTATCATAATCAATATGATTATAGCCATGGTTTCCTATCTCATGGCCTGATTCATAAATACTTATTAATAAATCCCTATTTTTTTCCGCCCACCTTCCAGTAACAAAATATGTAATATTGATATTACTATCTTTAAAGATCCTTAGCATATCTGGGATGTATTCATTACCCCAGTCTACATTACAAGCAAAGGCAACAATTTTTTCATCTATATTACCTTGATAATATACATCACTATTAAAAGTCTCCTCTGCCTTATTATAAGCAAAAATTGTTATCAATGTAAGGAAGGTTAATAGCAATATTATTGATAATATTATTAAACCCCTCTTATTAATAATAATTAACCTCATCTTATTCCCTCCAATATATTATTCATTAATATATATTCATGAGATTAATTATTATACTATAAAATAAAAACATGAACCTGGTTTCTGGTTCATGCGTCTTTTTTAACCTTCCTTTTTTGGATCATCAGGCAGTAAAACTTTTCTTGATAAATTTATCCTGCCTTGATTATCTATTTCTACTACTTTAACTAAGACTTCATCTCCAACAGATAGGATATCCTCCACTCTATTTATTCTTTCCTTAGCAATATTTGATATATGAAGAAGTCCTTCCTTGCCATCAAATATTTCTAAGAAGGCACCGTAATTAGTTATTCTAGTTACTTTACCTAAATAAATATCTCCTACTTCTACTTCTTTTACGATGCTACTTATCATTTCCATGGCTCTTTTGCCGCCTTCTTCTGTAGGAGCTGTTATAAAGATTTTACCTGAGTCATCCATTATGTCAATTTTAACATCTGTCTCATCTATGATTTTATTTATCACCTTACCTCCAGGTCCTATTATGTCCCTTATCTTATCTGGATTAACATTCATAGTATACATTTTAGGTGCATATGGTGATAGGCTTTCCCTTGGTTCAGATATAGTTTCAGCCATTTTATCTAAGATATAAAGTCTTCCCTTTCTTGCTTTTTCCAATGCTTCTTGTAAAATTGGCTTATCAATTCCTTCAATTTTAATATCCATTTGTATTGCAGTAACTCCCTTTCTAGTACCTGCAACTTTAAAGTCCATATCTCCCAGGTGGTCTTCCATGCCTTGTATATCAGATAAGATTACTACCTTATCCTTTTCCTTAATTAGTCCCATTGCTATACCTGCTACAGGAGCTTTAATTGGGACACCTGCATCTAGCAAGGCCAAAGTACTGCCACATACACTAGCTTGGGAAGATGAACCATTTGAGCTTAATACTTCTGATACCAACCTAATTGTATAAGGGAATTCGTCCTCCGATGGAATTACAGGTTCTAAGGCCCTTTCTGCCAGTGCTCCATGGCCTATTTCTCTTCTACCTGGTCCTCTTAAAGGTCTTACATCACCTACACAGAAAGGTGGGAAATTGTAATGATGCATGTACCTTTTAGACTCTTCCTCACCAATTCCATCAATTACTTGAGCATCACTAATAGCCCCTAAGGTTGCAATTGTAAGGACTTGAGTTTGTCCCCTAGTAAATAATCCTGATCCGTGGGCCCTAGGAAGTAATCCTACTTCTGTAGAAATAGGTCTTATTTCATCAGCTTTTCTGTTATCAGGCCTAATACCATCTTCTATTATCATTCTTCTTACTTCTTCTTTTAACATGGTTTCGATTACTTCATTTATATCGTTTTCTGAATCTGGATATTCTTCTAAAAATACTTCTTTTATTTCATTGCTTACCTTATCAATGTTTTCAAGTCGCTCAAGTTTATCTACTGTATTGATGGCTTCAATAAGTTTTTCTCTTCCATATTCCCTGACTTTTTTAGCTATTTCCTCATCAGGGACAAAAATAGGAAATTCTGCTTTAGGTTTGCCTATTTCATTGGCAATTCCTTCAATGAATTCACATATTTTCTTGATTTCAGTATGAGCAATTAAAATCCCTTCCAATATTTTTTCTTCAGGGACTTCCTTTGCACCTGCTTCAACCATCATTATAGCATCCTTAGTACCTGCAACTACTAGGTGTATATCTGATTTCTCCCTTTCCTCACTATTTGGATTAATGATAAATTTGTCGTCTATTAGGCCAACTAAGACTGATCCTGTAGGGCCATTGAAAGGTATATCAGAAATGGACAAAGCAATTGATGAACCAATCATTGCAACGATTTCTGGAGAATGATCTTGGTCTACAGATAGTACTGTTGCAATAATCTGAACATCATTCCTATATCCATCTGGAAATAATGGTCTAAGTGGCCTGTCTATTAATCTTGAAGTAAGGATGGCTTTTTCACTTGGCTTGCCTTCCCGTTTAATAAAACCACCTGGTATTTTACCTACAGAATATAGTTTTTCTTCATAATCAACACTTAAAGGGAAGAAATCAATTCCTTCTCTAGGTTCCTTGGATGCAGTTGCAGTAGCTAAAACAACAGTATCTCCATATTGTACTAGGCAAGAACCATTGGCTTGTTCAGCTACTTTTCCTATGGTAACCTTTAATGTCCTTCCTGCTAAATTTAATTCATAAGTTTTCTCCATGCAATTCCTCCTTTTATAATATATATTATATCCTTTACTGTAAAAAATATCTAGGTAAATCAATAGAGCGGGGATTTCCCGCTCTTATTAACTAACCTCTGATGCCTAATTTTTCAATCAAAGCACGATACCTTTCAATATCTTTTTTCTCAAGATATTTTAATAGGCCCCTTCTCTGACCAACCATCTTTAATAATCCTCTTCTTGAATGGTGGTCCTTTTTGTGAGTTTTTAAATGCTCATTTACAGCATTTATCCTATAAGTTAATAATGCGATTTGCACTTCTGGAGAACCAGTATCATTTTCATGAATTTTGTATTCATTGATAATTTGTTCTTTAACTTCTTTTGATAGCATTTTTACACCTCCATTTCTATAATACTCCTAAAGCTGTGTTGATCGTTGAGGACTCGATTAACAAAGCAATAGGAAATTTCCAATATAATATTATCATAGTAATTTAAAATTGTAAATATATTAATGTCTATTTTTTATAAGGTCTATATCAAGTCTCATCTGCTCAATTAAATCCTCAGGGTTATCAAATTTAATATCATCACGAATAAATTCTAAAAATTCAATTTCAATAGTTTTTCCATATATATTTTCTTCAAAATTTAAAATATGGGTTTCTATTTTTAAGACATCTTCATTAAAGGTTGGATTGTATCCAATGTTTGTTGCAGAAATATACCTCTTATTATCTACTATTGTATTGGTTAAATAGACTCCAGTTTTAGGAATAGCAAAATCATCTGTTAATTCTATATTGGCAGTGGGAAATCCTAACTTATTTCCCCGCTTGCTGCCTGGAATGACTTTCCCAATTAAGGTATAGGGTCTACCAAGCATTTTTTTACTTTCCTCTACTTTACCTTCTGAAATTAATTCTCTAATCCTTGAACTACTGACAACCTTATTATCTACATAGACTGGCTCAACTACTTTTACTTCAAAATCGTATTTTTTGCTTAATTCTACTAAATAATAAGAGTCACCAGATGCCTTATAACCAAATCTATAATCAAAACCGACAGTTACCAATTTTCCATTCATCTTTTCAATGATAATATTACTAACGAATTCTTCCCCAGACAATTTCATTATTTTTTCATCAAAATCTAAAAGATAAATGATTTCTACACCTAAACTTTCCGCAATCCTAAATTTTTGTTCGTTATTTGTTATGATTTTAGGGCTATTCTTGTTAATAGTAGTTTTGGTGTGGCTTTTAAATAATAATAAGGAAGGTTTAACGCCAATTTCTTTAGATCTAGTTACCATGGAATTAATTAATTTTTGATGGCCTAGATGTATTCCATCGAAATTTCCCAATGCTATGGCAGTTTTAAATCGCTTTTCCTTATATTCTAATAAATCTAATATTTCCATTTATATCACCTATATTACAAAAACTTTATCCATTTTTAAATAAATATTTGAATCTTTTGTTACTAGCTTGCCTACTCCGATAAATCTGTTTTTACAATAAATCCTTAAATTTTCATTAATCTTATCCATATGATCAGGTTTAACCTTAATTATGTTACCACTTATTAATTTTCCATAAAACCTGTCCTCAACGTGAAATTCATCTAAATGGACTAAGGCCTTATCCATAGGAATAATAATTCTATTAATATTGTCTTTGCTGATTTTCTCTATATACTCAATACTATAAGAATCATTAATTTTAAAATTTCCAACTCCGGTTCTTATTAAGTAGGACATATAACCATATGTTCCAAGATCCATTCCAATATCATCGCATAAGGTTCTAATATAGGTACCCCTTGAACATTTTACATAGAAAAGAATTGATTTACAATCCTGAATTGCTATTATTTTTTGTTCATATATCTTAATATTCCTAGGTTGTCTATCAACTGTTTTCCCTTCACGGGCCAATTCATAAAGTTTTTTGCCCTTATATTTAAGAGCAGAATACATGGGAGGTATTTGAGATAAATTGCCTACATACTTTTCCATTATAGTGTAAATAAGACTTTCATCTACTTCTTTATCAGAAGTGGCAATTACCCTACCTTCAGTATCCTGAGTATCTGTCCTAAGGCCTAAGGTAAGTTCAGCTATATACTCCTTATCTAGATCCTGAAGGTATTCAACAATCCTAGTGGCTTTTCCTATACATAGGGGTAAAACTCCAGATGCATTAGGATCTAAGGTTCCAATATGGCCTATTTTTTTTGTTTTTAGTATTTTTCTTAAAATTTTTACAGCATCGTGGGAAGTCATACCCCTAGGTTTAAAAAGATTAATTACTCCGTCCATTAGATCACCTAAATAATTCTTTAATTTCATTTAAAATTAAAGTCTTAGCCTTATCTATAGATTCATTAATAGTACAGCCTGCTGCTCTGATATGTCCTCCACCACCAAAAACTGAACATATTTTTGATACATCAATATATCTTTTGCTTCTCATACTTACCTTAATCTCATCATCTTTAAATTCCTTTAAAAGAATAGCAACTTCAACAGGAGAAATCCCCCTTAGGAAAGATATGATACCTTCAGAATCTTCCATCTTTGCATTACAGTCTTCTAACATTTCCTGGGTTATTTGTGCTAGGGCAACTTTATTTTCAAAATAAAGTTCTAAATTATCCATAGCCTTTATAAACAATCTAGTCCTTTCTAAACTTTTGTTTTGGTATAGATTTATATTAATTTTTTCTTTATCTATACCGACTTTTATTAGGTCTGCTGCTATTTCATGGGTTTTTGCACTAGTATTGTCATACATAAAGCTTCCGGTATCAGAACTAATGGCAGTATAGATGCAAGTAGCTATATCCTTATCAATGGATATATTCATGGATTTAATAAAATCATATACCAATTCACCAGTAGAACTAGCATCCTTATCAATTATATTGATGTGTCCAAAATTTGTATTGCTAATATGATGATCAATATTGATAATTAATTTGGCCTTGGTTAATAAGTCCTTGTTTTTTCCCAGTCTTTCTTCATCGCTTGAATCAAGGGCTATGAAAATATCTATTTCATCTATATTATCATGGTCTTTAATCAGATTAACATTTGGAAGAAATTTATAATCTGAAGGGATTTCGTCGGTCTTCAATAAATATACATTTTTGTTAAGCTTTTTAAGTGCCATTCCTAAGGATAGGATAGAACCAATATTATCACCATCAGGTTGAACATGGGAAGCAATACAAATATTTTGACTATCTAGAATATGTCTATAGGCATTTTTGAATTGCATTTCTAAGGTAGGTGTCATATTATTCTTCCCCAGTATTATTAGTGTTTTTGTTCACATCATCTATTAGCTTAGATATATAAATTCCCTGCTCAATGGATTCATCTAAATAAAATATTGGTTCTGGCACATATCTTAAATCGATTTTTTTACCTATTTCGTTTCTGATAAAGCCCTTGGCACTTTCTAATCCTTCAATTGTATTTTTTTTGTCTTCATCATTTCCCAATACTGAGACATAAATTTTTGCATATCTTAAATCCCTTGTAACTTCAACATTAGTTACAGTTGTCAAAGAATGAATTCTCGGATCCTTTAAGCCATTAAAGAGCAATTCAGATACAACTTTTTTTACCTCTTCTGATATTCTATACACTCTCTTATTATTCATAAGTCACACCTCTGATAATAACCATTAATATTTTTTATTTGAATAATTTAATCTATTTTTGAACTTCTTTTAATATATAGGCTTCTATTAAATCTCCCTCTTTTACGTCATTATAATTTTCTAATCCAACACCAGCTTCAAATCCAGACAATACTTCCCTTACGTCATCTTTAAACCTCTTTAGAGACGCTACGTTTCCTTCATATACAACTACATCATTTCTTAAAAGTCTTACCTTAGCATTTCTAGTTATTTTACCATCTAAAACATATATTCCTGCAATAGTAGTACCATTAGGGAGTTTAAATGTGGCTCTAACCTCTGCCCGCCCTAGTACTTCCTCAACTATAGTAGGTGCATGCATTCCTTTTATAGCAGCTTTTATATCCTCTATGGCATCATATATTACCCTGTATGTTCTAATATCAACCTTTTCTCTCTTAGCTACTTCTATGGCATTTAAATTGGGTCTAACATTAAAACCTACCACAATAGCATTTGATGCTGAGGCCAACATGACATCTGACTCAGTTATTCCACCTACACCACTGTGAATGACATTGGTCCTTACTTCATCAGTATTTAGTTTTTCAAGAGATTGTTTCAGTGCCTCTATGGAACCCCTTACATCAGCTTTTATTATTATATTTAAATCTTTTATTTCTCCCTGCTTAATCCTTTCAAATAAATCGTCCAAGGACACTTTTTGTTCAGTTTTTATTTGTTGTTCTCTAAGCTTCTCCTGATGTTTTTCTGCTATGGTTCTGGCAGTCTTCTCATCTTCTACTTCATATAATAACTCTCCTGCATTGGGAACTTCCGACAAACCAAGTATTACTACTGGCGTTGAAGGTAAAGCTTTCTTTACCCTTCTACCCTTGTCATCAAACATAGCCCTTACCCTACCATGGGCAGAGCCAGAAACTACTATGCTACCTACCTTTAGGGTTCCCTTTTGAACAATTACTGTAGCTAAGGGCCCTTTTCCTTTATCTAATTGGGCTTCTATTATGGTTCCAACAGCCTTCCTGTTTGGATTTGCTTTTAATTCTTCCATTTCTGCCACTAACAATATCATTTCCAAAAGTTCCTCTATACCTTCTCCAGTTCTTGCAGATACAGGTACTGTTATAGTATCTCCACCCCAGTCTTCAGGAACTAAGGAATGTTCTACCAGTTCTTGTTTTATTCTATCTACATTTGCTGTAGGTTTATCGATTTTATTAATGGCTACAATAATTGGAACATTTGCTGCTTTAGCATGGTTTATAGCTTCTATCGTTTGAGGCATTACACCATCATCAGCTGCAACTACTAAGACGGCAATATCAGTAACCTGAGCCCCTCTTGCCCTCATAGAAGTAAAGGCTTCATGGCCAGGAGTATCTAAGAAACAAATTTTCTTATTATTGATACTTACCAAATATGCTCCAATATGTTGTGTAATACCGCCAGCTTCAGTTTTTGTTACATTAGTCTTCTTAATAGCATCCAATAATGAAGTCTTTCCATGGTCTACATGACCCATTACAGTTACAATTGGTGCCCTAGTTTTTAAATCCTTTGGATCATCTTCATAGTCTAATTTAAATAATTCATTATCGTCATCTTTATCAGCTGTAGCATCTTTTACTTTAATTTCTACTCCAAACTCCTCTGCTACGATGACAGCTATATCTGACTCAATTGATTGATTTTGATTAACCATTATACCTAAGCTAATTAATTTTGAAATCAATTGTGATGGAGTAACTCCAATTTTTTCCGCTAATTCTCTTACTACAATTGTGCTTCCTATTTCTATGGTTAACTCATCCCTTTCTTTAATTTCTGTTTTGTTATCTGTTTTTGGGCCTTTTTTATTTCTTTTTTTCTTGCCCTTATACTTTTTTTTCTTCTTTTTTTCTTGCTGTTGGCCTTCGTCTGTTTTCTTTATTTTTTCTTCTCTTATATTTTTATCTTCTCTTACTTTACTAATACTATCCTTATTAGATTTTTTTGCTTTAGCATCTTCTATTATAATTGATTTAACTAGGTCTGCTTCTTCTTTTTCCAAGGTACTCATATGGCTATTAACGTTTATATCTAACTCTACTAACTTGTTAATTAGATCTTTACTACTAGTTTCCAATTCTCTTGCTAATTCGTAAACTCTTATTTTTTTCATATACATACCCCCCATACTCATTTTAGGTGATATTTCTTATTCCATGTCCGATTCCATCAGCTCCCTCAACTCCTCATAAATACTACTAGGAATCTCTATTTCAAGTGCATTAGATAGTCTTTTGCTTTTTTTTGCCTGTTCTAAACAGCTAATATTGGGACAGATATATGCACCTCTTCCATTCATTTTTCCCGTAGGATCAATCTTTACTTCTAATTCCTTGTTTCTAACGACTCTGATCATTTCTTTTTTAGGCTTGTTTTCACCGCAACCTATACATTTTCTTAATGGAATCTTCCTAACTCTCATTCAATCACCTCTTGTCCATATAATTCATTGAATTGAGATTCTGATTTTATATCGATTTTCCAACTTGTTAGTTTTGCAGCTAGTCTGGCATTTTGACCCTCTTTGCCTATGGCCAGAGACAATTGATAGTCTGGAACCACTACTATGGCAGACTTTTCTTCTTTATTTGCTATGACTTTGAGGACTTTTGACGGACTTAAACTATTTGCAATAAATTCTTCTATGTTTTTACTCCAAATAACTATGTCGATTTTTTCTCCTTTTAATTCATCTACTACAACTTTTACTCTGCTGCCCTTTGTGCCAACACAAGCCCCTAGTGGATCCACATTTGGGTCCTTAGAATAAACAGCAATTTTAGTTCTTGAACCTGCTTCCCTAGAAATAGAATAGATTTCAACTATACCATCACTTATTTCTGGTACTTCTAATTCAAATAACCTTCTTACAAGATTTGGATGGGATCTAGATAGTATAATTTGTGGACCCTTAGTAGTTTTGTTTACTTCTAAAATCAATAACTTTAACCTGTCACCTTGCTTATACTCTTCATTTTCCATTTGCTCCGATGGAGGTAATATTCCTTCTGTTTTTCCTAAATCAATGAATACATTGTTTCTACTTATTCTTTGGACTAAGCCTGTTATTATTTCATTTTCCCTATTAATGAATTCTTCATATATTACTTCCCTTTCTGCATCCCTAATTCTTTGAATAACAACTTGTTTAGCTGTTTGGGCAGCAATTCTACCAAATTCCTTAGGGGTTACTTCAATTTTTATAAGATCTCCTATTTCATGTTTTGGATCTAATTGTTTTGCTTCTTCTAAACTAATTTGTAAATTCTCATTCTCAACTTCTTCTACCACTTCTTTTATTGCAAAAACTTTAACTTCTCCAGTATTCCTATCCATATCAATCTCAACATTTTGCGATGTACCAAAATTCTTTTTATAGCTAGAAATCAATGCAGATTCAAGTGCGTCAAAGATTATGTCCTTAGATATGCCCTTCTCCTTCTCAATCTCTATAAGGGCATTGATAAAATCTACATTCATCTAAAATCCTCCTTAAAATTTAATTGCCAATTTTATTAACGCAATCTTATTTCTACTTATATTTATAACCTTATCTTCATCTACTTTTAAGATTATTTCGTCTTCTGTAAAATTTTCTAAGACTCCTTCTAAAAATTTTTTACCCTCTAATTGCTCATATAATTTTACCTCGATTTCTTTCCCTAAGTTTCTTTTTAAATCCTTATCAGTTTTAAGAGGTCTGTCTAGGCCAGGTGAAGAAACTTCTAGATAATAAGATACATCAATGGGATCTACTTCGTCTAGCTTTTTACCAACTAACTGGCTCATTTTTTGACAATCATCTAAATTTACTCCTCCTGGTTTGTCAATAAATATCCTTAAAAAATATCTATTCCCTTCTTTTACAAATTCTACATCTACTAGTTCATACCCTAGTTCTTCAGCTAAGGGTTCAGCAATATTTTTAACTGTACTTATAAGATTTTTTCTACCCAATATAGTCACCTCCACCGGTTTTTCGCCATCGTTTATAAAAAATCAAGAGTGGGGCAACCCACTCTTTCCTAGAAAAAATCCTTTTTTGTCAATATAATTATACCATAAAAGCTCAAAAAATCAAATACTAAATAAGCTTAATTGATTGCTCTTTGGCAAATCTTTTAAACAGCCGTGGTTTTTTAATACTTCTAGTACCGGCTTACTCACTTTACAACGATTTACCAAATCTTCAATTGATATAAATTTAGATATATTTCTTTCCTCGACGATTTTCCTGGCAACGCTTTCTCCAAGCCCCTCTAAACATTTAAGTGGTGGTAAAATGCCCTCTTCTTCTAACAAAAATTTATCACTATGAGACCTATAAAGATCTACTTTTTTAAATTTATAGCCCCTAGCGTACATCTCTAAGACTACTTCAAGAACAGTTAGTAAATTTTTTTCCTTTGCAGTCATATTATTGCCCAATTTCTCCAAATAATTAATCTTTTCTTTTACTGCTTCTTTTCCTTTTAATACTAAATCAGCATCAAAATCATTTGCTTTAATAGTAAAATAGGTGGCATAAAAAGCCTCTGGATAATATACTTTAAAGTATGCAATCCTAAAGGACATCATCACATATGCTGCAGCATGGGCTTTTGGGAACATATATTTTATTTTTTTACAGGATTCTATATACCATTCAGGAATATTTAGTTTTCTCATTTCTTCTTCGTCTTCCTGTGTTAATCCTCTACCTTTTCTTACACTTTCCATTATTTTGAAAGCCCTTTTTTTATCCATGCCATTATTTATTAAATTTAACATTATATCTTCCCTTGTTGCAATTACCTTGTTTAATGGGGCTATTCCATTTTTTACTAGGTCTTGTGCGTTATTAATCCATACATCGGTACCATGGGACAAACCACTAATCCGAACTAAGTCTGAGAAAGTCTGTGGCTGAGTATCAATTAACATTTGCCTTACAAACTTAGTACCAAATTCAGGGATTCCAAGGGTCCCAACCTCACAATTAATGTCTTCTTTGCTAATACCTAAAGGTTCAGTACTGGTGAATAATTTCATAGTCTTAGGCTCATCTAAGGGAATCTTAGTTGGATCTACTCCAGTAATGTCTTCTAGCATCCTTATTATAGTAGGCACATCATGGCCTAAAATGTCAAGCTTTAATATTCTACCGCTAATGGCATTATAGTCAAAATGAGTCGTTATAACACCAGCTTTCTCATCATCAGCTGGATACTGAATAGGTGTAAAGTCTAAAATGTCCTTATTTTTCGGAACAATCATAACACCACCCGGATGTTGTCCGGAAGTTCTTTTTATTCCAGTACATCCCTGTACAAGCCTGTTTATTTCAGCTGGATTAACGGATATATTTCTTTCTTCAAAGTATTTTTTTACAAAACCATAAGCAGTTTTCTCAGCAATAGTTCCAATGGTACCTGCCCTAAATACATAGCCTTCCCCAAATAGTTCTTCAGTATACCTATGTGCAATTGGCTGATACTCTCCAGCAAAATTTAAATCTATATCCGGTTCCTTATCTCCTTCAAATCCTAAAAATACTTCAAAGGGAATATCTTGTCCATCCTTATGAAGTTTAGTATTGCATACAGGGCAGTTTTTATCTGGAAGGTCAAAACCAGAGGAGACAGATCCATCATCAAAGAACTCACTATGTTTACAATTCTTACATACATAATGAGGTACCAATGGGTTTACTTCTGTAATTCCACTCATAGTTGCAACAAATGATGAACCTACTGATCCACGAGAACCGACTAAATATCCATCTTCTAAGGATTTCCATACTAATTTTTGTGCAATAATATACATAACTGCATATCCATTTTTTATAATAGAATTCAATTCTCTCTCTAATCTTTCCCTAACTATTTCAGGTAAGGGGTCACCATATATTTCAATGGCTTTTTGATATGTTAAATTCCTAAGCTCTTCCTCTGCCCCCTCAATAATAGGAGGATAAGTCCCCTCTGGAATAGGGAGAATATCTTCAACCATATCATTAATTAAATTAGGATTTGTAATT
Source organism: Tissierellia bacterium (assembly GCA_012735245.1). Taxonomy (GTDB): domain Bacteria; phylum Bacillota; class Clostridia; order Tissierellales; family Tissierellaceae; genus JAAYFT01. The sequence goes on along the minus strand of JAAYHU010000001.1, from coordinate 21,003 downwards.
ACTACTTCCCTAGCAGCATCCTTTCCTAAGTATGAGAATTCATCTAGCATTTCCTTAGTAGTCCTAAAATATAAGGGAGGTTGCATATCTGCATCTTGATATTTTTGACCAGACATCAATATTCTCCTATAAATCTCATCTTCTGGGTCTAAAAAATGAACATCTCCTGTTGCCACAACTAGCTTATTATATTTTTTCCCTAAGTCATAGATTCTTTTGTTGATATTCCTTAACTCCAATTCATCCTTCACTTTCCCATTTCTGATTAAATGCATGTTATTGCCAATTGGCTGAATTTCTAAGTAATCATAAAAGTCAACTATATTTCTTATTTCCCCTTCGCTTTTATTCTCTAAGATGGCTTTATACAGTTCACCAGCTTCACATGCACTGCCGATTATTAACCCTTCCCTGTATGTTTCCAATAGAGATTTAGGTATTCTAGGCCTTCTATGAAAATATTTTATATGAGATTCTGATACTAATTTATATAAATTTTTTAACCCTATAAGATTTTTTGCCAACAAAACGATATGGAAAGACTCTAGCTTTGAAAAATCCCTATTTCCATTTAGCAGATTAATTTGCTTAAAAGTAGTGATATTTTTTTCTTTTAAAATATCTAATATTTTTATTAATATTTCTGCAGTAGCCTTAGCGTCATCTACTGCCCTATGATGGTTTATTAATTCTATATTTAAGTGATTGGCTATTATATTTAATTTATGGCTTTTTAAATCTGGAAAAACAGCCCTGGAAAGTTCTAAGGTATCTAAGACTGGATTATTTAGGTCTAAGTTAAATAGTTTAAACTTTTCCCTAATAAACCCTACATCAAAGGATGCATTATGGGCAACTAAAACATGGTCTTTAATAAATTCTTTAAAATCATTAATTATTTCACCTATGGTAGGCTTATCTTTTACCATGTCATCAGTTATACCTGTTAAATTCGTAATCTTTTCTGGTATAGGCCTTTCAGGGTTAATTAATTGACTAAAGGTATCAATGATTTTTCCATTTTCTACCTTTATAGCTCCTATTTCTGTAATCATGTCGTTAACAGCTGATAGGCCAGTAGTTTCAATGTCAAAAACTACGAAAGTTGAATATTCTTTATTTTCATCGAAATTGCTAACAATTTCTTTCTTATCATTTACTAAGTATCCTTCCATTCCATAAATAATCTTTATACCTAGCTTTTTACTAACTTCCATTGCTTCAGGAAAACTTTGCACCACACCATGGTCTGTTACTGCAATGGCTTTATGTCCCCATTCCTTAGCTCTAGTGGCCAGTTCTTTAATTGAATTGATACCGTCTAAGGTACTCATCTGGGTATGGAGATGAAGTTCTATTCTTTTTTCTTCTTCCTCATCTGTCCGTATTTCTTTTTCTAGTTTGTTTAGGCTTTTTAACATTAAAACTAATGCTTTAGAATAATTATCATAAACTATATCGCCAGAAACTTTGACATAGGAATTATTACTAACATTTTCTAAGAATTCAATGGCCCTATCCTGTGGCAAGAAGGCTTTTACTGTCATAGAATCTGTCAAATCTGTTATGTAAAAAGTAACCAGGATTCTATTATTCTTTAATTCCATCGTTTCAAGTTGAAATATTTCACCTAAGATTGTACAAGACCCAGTTTCAATATTGATATCCCTAATTTTTATTGGGTCATCTTTAATATGCCTTCCATATATATAATTCTTATCTGTTTTGATGGGTTTATTACTACCATTATTGTTTGACGTGTTGTTTAGGGTATTAGTTGCTATTTCTTTTTCTTCCAACTCCTTCTGCAATAAAAAATCTTCTTCAAATTGGAGCTCCTTGTCTGAAAGTATTACTTTTAAATCTACTCTCAATTCATCAAGGATTTTATTTTTGATTTTATCAAGGAGACCATTTTCCTCCATTAAATGAAAGGCAACTTTGTTGGGGGGAAATATTATAAGGGAGTCATTGCTGAGCTCCCATTTCAAATCATTAATCCAAGAACTGCTAGACTGTATGTCAGATTTAATAATTTCTAAAATTCTATCTTCATAAAATCTTAGCTTTTCTTCTAAGGTGCCATCTATATCATATGAGATCTTGGTCCTAACTTTGAAACTTTGAAATCTTTTTTGAAAATCCCTACAGATTTTATCTTGTAAAAATGAATCAAGGAGTTTTGAAGTAGATATATGAATATATAATTCCATTTTATCCTTAATAGCTTCAACTTTATTAATAAAAGCCCTAGTCCCATTAAGTTCTTCTACTATTTCCTTTGATAGAAAACAAGCTAGGTCTAATGCTTCCATCTTCATTGCTAAGTCCTACCTCCCTCCATTAAAGATTTGGGCAGCAAATATTTTAAAGTTTTTCAATTTCCTTTAATAGTTCATCTAGTAAGTCCTCTTCTTTAACCTTTTTTATAATCTTACCTTTTTTGAATAGCAAGCCTTCTCCTTTACCGCCAGCTATACCTATGTCTGCTTCTCTAGCTTCTCCAGGGCCATTTACTGGACATCCCATTATTGCCACTTTTATATGCTTATTTATTCCTGCCGTTCTCTTTTCGGCCTCTTCTACTATCTTGATTAAATCTATATTGGTTCTTCCACAGGTTGGACAAGATATAAGCTCTATCCCCTCATTCAACAAGTTTAACGATTTTAATATTTGTCTACCCACTTTTACTTCTTCAACGGGATTTCCAGTTAGAGATATCCTTATGGTATCTCCAATACCTTTGGAAAGTAAAATTCCTATTCCTACAGATGATTTTATTGAACCTTTCCATATGGGCCCCGCCTCTGTTATGCCTAAATGTAGGGGATAGTCGACTAGATTAGACATTTTCTCATAGGCCTTGACAGTAAGTGGCACATTGCTTGCCTTTAACGAAATTTTTATATCTTGAAAATCCATATCCTCTAAGATACGAATTTGCTCTAAGGCGCTATATACCATTGAGTATTCATTGACACCCTTATATTTTTCTAAATATTCCTTCTTAATGGAACCAGCATTAACCCCCACTCTTATTGAGATCCTCTTTTCTTTACAAGCCTTTACAACTTCCCTGACCCTATCTTCTGAACCTATATTCCCTGGATTTAACCTTAACCCATCTACTCCGTACTTAATAGCTTCTAAGGCCAATTTATAATCGTACTGTATATCAGCAATAATTGGAATGGTTATTTCTCTTTTTATCTTTGGTATGGCCTTAGCATCATCTAAGTCAGTAATAGCTAATCTAACAATATGACATCCTGCATTTTCTAATTCTTTAATTTGTTTAACTGTACTTTCTATATCCTTTGTTACAGTATTTGTCATGGATTGAACTGATATAGGATTATCTCCACCTATTAGTACCTTCCCCACTTTAATAACTCTTGTTTTCCTTCTCTCCAAGTGTCTCACCTTCTAAAATAAATTAAACTTTATAATGTCCTTGTAGGTAATTATAAGCATTAATGATATTAAAAAAATAAAACCTAGAAAATGTATAAATCCTTCTTTTTCAGGATCAATTGGCTTTCCTCTTATGAGTTCTATTAGAAGAAAAATAATTCTACTTCCATCTAAGGCTGGTATGGGCAATAAATTAATAAAGCCTAAATTTATGTTAATAAAGCCTAAGAGGAATAATAAGTCGTAAATTCCTGTTTTAGCAGCTACTCCTACTTCATGTATGATTCCAACAGGACCTGATAGATGTTCTAAGCGAACTTGCCCCCTAAATAGCATGCCAAAAAATTCAAACATCAATCTTATGATCAACCAAGTCTTTTCTATTCCACCCTTAACAGCAGTTATTAGGGATTTCTCATATTTAGGTATAATACCAATTATAGTCCTACCTTCTTCTGTAGTTGGAAGTAGGGAATAGCTTATGTTTTCTCCATTTCGGTTTATAACTATTCCTATCTCCCTATTAGGATCTGAGTTACTTATGGTTTCTACTATTGATTCCCAACTGTTTGTCTTTTTATTGTTTATTTCAACTATCCTATCGCCAGGCAATAACCCTACACTTTCAGCAGGGGAATTGGGTGTAGTTTTCTCAATAATAGTACTAGGTGTACCTACTCCAAAGGAAACTATTGTTAGAACGATTATGGCCAAAATAAAATTCATTATTGCTCCTGCAGCAACTACTCCAATTCTTGATAAAGGTGGGAACTTGTTAAAGCTACGAGGATCATTTGAGGCCTCATCCTCCCCCTCCATTTTTACATATCCACCAATTGGTAGCAACCTTATAGTGTATTTAGTTTCTCCACTCTTCTTTTGTACTAGTTTAGGGCCCATTCCAATGGAAAACTCATTTACTCTTATTCCTACTAATTTAGCTACTGCAAAATGGCCAAATTCATGAACAAGTATTACTATTAAAAAAACTAAAATTGCAGATATTGCTGTTAACATTTAAACACCACCTAAATTTAAATTAAAAACAACTTTGTATAGTAGTATATTATTGGAGCAGCAAAAATTATACTATCAAATCTATCTAATACTCCACCATGACCTGGCATAATATTTCCAAAATCCTTAATCTTTGTAATCCTCTTTATTTTAGAGGCTGCTAAGTCTCCTAGTTGAGACAATATTGAGGTTAAAATTGATAACAAAATCATACTCCATAAGGGAGTTATTTTAAAATACACAGAATAAAGTACTACCAATACAACACTGCCCAAAATACCTCCAATAAAACCTTCAATGGTTTTATTTGGGCTAATGGTTGGAGATAGCTTATTTTTACCAAATAAATTTCCAATTATATACGCAAAGGTATCTGTACCAAAGGCAATTATAAAAATTAAATATAAGAATATTGTGTTATCTAAATATCCAATATGAAATAACAAAAAGGGAATATAGATTATACCAAATAAGGTCAGTGAAATATCCTTTAATGAATATCCTTTATGTACAACCATAATAATTAGTAATATTAAAATAATAATCGTAAATATTAAATCTAAATTAATATTGGGAAAAATGAAGCTAAGGAGAATCCCTGTGGTTCCTAAATATCCCACAAGGTAACATGGAGTTGCTTTTACATTTTCAATGGCCTTATAGAATTCTCTTAAGCCTATTATGGAGACAATATACAGAGAAAAATATAGTAAATATCCCCCCTTTGCTATGATAAAGATCAAGAGCAATAATCCAATAACAGCACTACTAAGTCTTTTTGTTAGATCATTCACTTAGATTCCTCCAAACCTTCTATTTCTTTTTTGATAATCTAGAATAGATAATAATAGATGTTCTTCCGTAAAATCAGGCCATAAGATATCTGAAAACCAAAATTCAGTATAGGCAATTTGATATAGCATAAAATTGCTTATTCTCAACTCCCCACTTGGTCTTATAAGTAAGTCAGGATCAGGCTGGCCATTGGTATAAAGATAATTTTTGAAAATATCCTCGTTTATATTTTCTATACTGATTTTACCCAATTCTACATCTTTTAAAATTTTTTTAACTCCTCTAATTATTTCGTCCCTTCCACCGTAGTTTAACCCGATATTTAATATCATACCCGTATTTTTAGATGTTGTCTCTACTGCTCTTTTAACTTCTTCCTTTGCTAATTCAGGCAATTTTTCAATATCTCCCATTATATTCACTTTAACATTATTTTTATGTAATTTATCTAATTCCCTTCTTATATATTGAACTAGTATCTTCATCAAACCCTGGATCTCATCCATTGGCCTTTTCCAATTTTCTGTGGAAAAAGCATATAATGACAAATGTTTAATTCCAAGATTAGAAGCAGCGCCTACTATTTCTATTACTCTTTCCATTCCTTCTTGATGGCCATAATTTCTAGGTAAAAACCTTTTTTTTGCCCATCTTCCATTACCATCCATTATAATTGCCACATGCTTAGGAAGTTTTGTCTTATCAATTTTCTTTCTAAGCTCTTCTATAGTATATTTCTTTTTATCCAATTTTCACACCTCACTACTAAAAACCCCTTCTGCAAGAAGGGGTTTTTATTAGATTTCCATTAGCTCGTCTTCTTTTTTCTTTGTAATAGAATCGATCTCTTCAATATATTTATCAGTAATCTTTTGTACTTCTTCCTCTCCTAGTCTTCTTTCATCTTCACTTATTTCCTTATCCTTTTCCATTTTCTTTATCCTGTCATTAATATCTCTTCTAATGTTTCTAACAGCAACCTTAGCATTTTCGCTAGTTTTCTTAACTAATTTTGCCAGTTCTTTTCTTCTTTCTTCCGTTAGCATTGGAATTACAAGTCTAATAACCTTTCCGTCATTAGAAGGATTTAGACCTAAGTCTGATTTAAGTATCTCTTTTTCTATAGCGGGTATTAGCTTAGGATCCCAAGGTTGTATAACTAATAGTCTAGGTTCAGGCGCTGTAATACTGCCTAACTGCTTCAAAGGAGTGATTTGACCATAATAATCAACAGAAATCTTGTCAAGCAGTGCAGGATTTGCTCTTCCTGCTCTTATGCTTTGTAATTCCTCTTTAAAAACTGAAACAGTCTTTTGCATCCTTTCTTCTGCTTCTTTATAAAGGCTAGCAAACATAATTAATCCTCCTTTACTTGAGTACCTATTTTTTTACCTAAAACAACATTTATTATGTTGTTTGGTTCATCAATACCAAACACTATAAGGGGTATATTATTGTCCATACAAAGTGATGTGGCAGTCGAATCCATAACTCCTAAACCCATATTTAAGATATCCATATGACTTAATTTTTCGAATTTTTTTGCATCAATGTTTACTTTGGGATCTGAATCATATACTCCATCTACGCCTTTTTTTGCAAGGAGAATGACTTCCGCTTCAATTTCTGCTGCTCTTAAAGCTGCAGTTGTATCCGTTGAAAAATAAGGATTGCCAGTACCTGCTGCAAAGATTACTACCCTACCTTTTTCCAAATGCCTAATAGCCCTACGTCTTATGTAAGGTTCAGCAATTTGCCTCATATCAATTGCAGATTGTACCCTAGTACTAACTCCTAATTTCTCAAGGGCATCTTGTAAGGCTAAGGCATTCATCACAGTTCCCAGCATTCCAATGTAATCAGAGGTAGTCCTATCTATTTCCTTTGATGATTTTCCCCGCCAAAAATTACCTCCTCCTACAACGATTGCAATTTGAACGCCTAATTTATGTATTTCTTTAATTTGAAAAGATATTTGATTTACAGTTTCAGTATCTATTCCACTGCCCTTTGGACCAGCTAATGCTTCTCCACTAATCTTCAAAACTACCCTATTAAATATGGGTTCCATTAAGCTCACTCCCAGTATTAAGAATACTATTATTTAAATGGAGAACAAGGTTGTTCTCCATTTAATTACATACCCATTTGCTTTGCAACTTCTTCAGCAAAATTCTCTTCTTTCTTTTCAATTCCTTCTCCTACTTCAAATCTTACAAATCTTCTTATTTTTATATTTTCACCAATTTTTGCAATTTTTTCATTGAGAAGGTCCTTAACCTTCATATCTGGATCCTTAATAAAAGGCTGCTCTAATAAGCATACTTGCTCATAATACTTTTCAATTCTACCTTCAACAATTTTCTCAGCTATATGTTCTGGTTTGCCTTCGTTAAGAGCTTGTTGTTTAAGTATTTGTCTTTCTTTATCTAACTCTTCTTCGCTAACATCTTCTTTTGCCACATATTTTGGACTAGCAGCTGCAACTTGCATTGCCATATCTCTAACGAATTGTTTAAATTCATCATTTTTAGCTACGAAGTCAGTTTCAGAGTTAACTTCTATTAAAACTCCAATCCTACCATTGTGGATGTAAGCATCAACTAAGCCCTCTGCAGCAATTCTTCCAGCTTTTTTAGCTGCCTTAGACAAGCCTTTTTCTCTTAATAAGTCTATAGCCTTTTCTATATCTCCATTAGTCTCTACTAAGGCATTTTTACAGTCCATCATTCCTGCCCCAGTTAATTCTCTAAGCTCTTTAACTTTTGAAGCACTAATGCTCATTCTATCCCTCCTATATTGTTAAAAATGGTAAGAGCACAAGGAATTATCCTTTAAAACCCTTACCCTTTTTTGTTATTGTTATTTCTATTGTTGTTCTTCTTCTATATCTTCAATTTGTTCCCCTTGTTTTCCTTCTAAAACTGCATTAGCTATAGTTTCAGTTAACAACTTAACTGCCCTAATAGCGTCATCGTTTCCGGGGATTACATAATCTACTTCATCTGGATCACAGTTAGTATCCACAATAGCCACTACTGGTATATTAAGAATTTGAGCTTCCTTTACAGCTATCCTCTCTTTTCTAGGATCTACTACGAAAAGAGCATCTGGAATTCTATTCATATTTTTAATTCCGCCAAGGAATTTTTCTAATCTTTCTGCTTCATGTCTCAATTTAATAACTTCCTTTTTAGGAAGCACATCAAATAATCCTTCTTCTTCCATTTTCTCTAATTCATGAAGCCTATCGATTCGCTTTCTAATAGTTTTATAGTTGGTAAGCATACCTCCTAGCCATCTTTGATTTACATAATGCATATTGCATCTTTTTGCTTCAGTTTCAATGGCTTCTTGAGCTTGTTTTTTAGTACCTACAAATAAAATCTCACCACCATTGAAAACTAATTCCTTAACGAATTCATAAGCTTCTTCAACCTTCTTAACAGTTTTTTGTAAATCGATGATGTAAATTCCATTTCTTTCTGTAAAAATATACTCTGCCATTTTAGGATTCCATCTTCTTGTTTGATGGCCAAAATGAACTCCTGCTTCCAGTAGTGCTTTCATTGTAATTACTGACATAAATTTTCACCTCCAAGTTTTTTTCCTCCATTTTCTTCATACATTAAAGGAACCCCCAAGGGCAACACCTCTAATGTCAGAAAATGTGTGTAATCACTATTGTAGTATAACATAAGATATTTCTTTAATCAATGATTTTTAAATATTTTTATCCATATTTTTTGAACTATACATCTTTATAATGATTTCTATTTCTCTTACGCCCTTATCTAGTTTTTTGGCTATTTCTTCAGTATTTAAACCAATAGATTGTAATTGAAATATTTTTTCTATAATATTATTATCAGATATTTTATTTGTATTATTGTTTACTTCCAATAAATCTATTTTTTTTCTTTTATCTTTTTCAGTATCCTTATTAAAATTTATTTTTTCATCGCTTATTTCTTCTATTTTACTGCCTATAACATCATCAAAGGTCTCTATCATTTCTTCAGTTAGCTTATAATATTCTTTGACATTTTCCTCTATCCTATTAATTTCTTCTATTTCTAGTTCAGACCTTTTTAAATCTTTCAGAATTACTAGAAGCGAAATCCCAATTAATATGAATCCAACAATGAATAATATATAACTTAACATATGACACCTCATCTAAATCTGAATATCTATTTTATGACCTGAAAAAGAAGCTTTTTTCTTTTTGTTTGTATTTTCTCTTTTTCTTCTTTTCTCCTGCTGCGCATACTTTTTATTAGATTCAGGGTCCCTGTTTATTTTAGTATGTTCTGTTTTTTCCGCATCTAAAACTTTACTCTTATTTTGGTTTATTACCTTTTCCCTTTGAACAAAATTACTATCAACAATATTCCTGTGTTTCATGTGTTCAGCTATTTTATGACTATTTAACTCTTGGGACTTAGGGAGGATAACATTAAAATCAATAGGTTTAATAGACATAGCACCACTCCTTAATAGGGGCCAACTCTTATTCTACCATGCTCTTCGTAAAAGGTACATCTTCTCATTTCATCTCCTATATGCATCTGACTATTTCCTATGATTATCTTTACTCCGGGATAAACTATATCTGAAATTTTAATTTGCCCTTTTGATAAAATATCTCTTTGGTTTTGAATTTTATTTAATTCACCTTCTAAGTTTAAGATTTCAGTATTTAAAGAATCCCTTGCCTTTAGTAAATTCTTATATAGGATCATCTTTTTTTGGTCCAACCTATTTGAAGATCTTAATATTTCTAATACCTTTAAAGATTTTTCCACCTTATCCAAATTATCTTTCGATTCTTTAATCTTTTTTTCTAATTCTTCATATTTATATTTTAAGTCTGGATCTACTCCAACTTCTAAAACAGTACTTGTTGCCATTGATGAACCAACTACTTTTGCCCGTATTTCGTATTTTGCTCTACAAATTCCCCCAACTATTAGTCCTTTTCTCCCTATGACAAGTATATTAGATTTTGAAGAAACGTCACTATGCATAATAGCTTCAGAAGTTATATTTCCCCCAACTTTTATGATTGAATTTTCAATAAATTTCGCAGACAAGTTTCCCCCAATATCTATTGCCTTTCTATTATACCCTTGTATACCTTGCCGTACCAGTACATCTCCTTTACATTGGACATAACCACCTTCTATAGCACCCTTTACTTCCACTGAACCCGTGGTCTTTAAAGTGAATCCGTTTAATATGTCTTTTTTAATGATTACGTTGCCATTAAAATTTATATTTCCAGTACTATTGTCGATGTTGTTTAAAGTTAATAATTCAGATACACTAATCTTCCCATTTCTATACTCAACTATGCCATTGGAGGAAGACTTCAAGAACTTGCCATCCTCTGAAACCATTGTATTTTTTCCACGAGAAAATTTGGGATTCTTTCCTTTTTTATGTAGTATGGGATCGCCATTGACCTTGATTCCGTCTTGACCCTTTTCCGGAGGTATTATTTCTGCAAGGATGTCACCAGTTTTAACTACATTTATTGAATCCAGTTCCTTGTAGTCTACAGTACCGTCAGGTTTTATTTTTGGTAGGAGGGGTTTTTCGAAATCAAAGTAAAACTTAATTTTTCCATCTTTCCCATTTACTGGCTTTTTACCTTCTGCAATAAGGATTTTTTCATTTACAATTTTATTTTTCAATACTTTTAATAATACATCTTCCTTTAAGCCATACTTAATATGCTTTTTTACTTCCCTTATTACATCCTCAATTTTAAAGTCATGTAATTCACCTTTATCGTCTTTAGATATAATAATATATCCTTTGAGGCCATCTTTACTAATACTTAAAGATATATTTTGGTTAATATTATACATATTTCACCTCCAAAGATTTTCATCGAACCCTTTTTTCTTTAAATAATTCTTCATTTTTAGGATGGCTTTACTATGTATTTGAGAAATTCTAGATTCAGATAGCTCCATAATATGTCCAATTTCCTTATATGTTAATTCTTCGTAATAATATAATGAAATGACTAGCCTTTCATTTTCCGTTAGAATATTTAGGGATTCAATTAATATTTCTTTTAATTCCTTATTCTCATATATTTCTTCTGGCCTTGCATTTTCTTGTTGAAGAGACGTTGAAAAATCTCCATTTGAAAGAATTATCTCTTCTAAAGATGCAATATTAAAGGTGGAAATATCAGATAGAGTGGATTCTAACTCCCTTATTGAAATACTTAAGAAATTTGCTATTTCCTCATTTGTAGGAGTTCTACCTAACTTGTTTTCCAACTGATAAATAGCATTCTGTATTTCCTTTGATTTTTTTCTTAGGGATCTTGGTATCCAGTCAAGTTTCCTAATATTATCAATGATTGCCCCCTTTATTCTAATTTGAGCGTAGGTTTCAAATTTAATGTTTTTTGTAACATCATATTTTTCTATACTATCAATTAAGCCAAGAATTCCATAACCTAATAGGTCTTCATATTCAATCTTGCTACCATAAAAATTATACATTCTGCCAGAAACTATTTTCACCAAGTCTATATAATTTTCTATTAATAACTTTTTAACTTCTTTATCTCCAGTCTTGGCATATTTAGTCCACAAGCTGTCAATATCCATCTTGCATCCCTCCATGGAAGTCATATTATCTTTTCTCCATGGCCAATGGTTCGTACATATAAGGAGCCATCTATAGAATCTAAAACTATTGTCCTACCGAAATTTCCTCCAGTATCTTCTGAAACTAATCTAATATTTAGTTCTTTTAATTTTTCTTTAGTTGCCAAGACATTTCTTTCACCTATCTTTAGCATTTGATTATTTGAATTGAAGTTAAACATTTGAGCTCCGCCTGCTATTTTGGCAACTAAGTTTTTTCTATCTGCACCAATTTTTTCCATAGATTTAACCAGTTCCTCTATTCCTGTATCTGCAAATTTAGCCTTATTTTGATTGTTTTTAATTTCTTTACTGGAAGGCAACATAATATGGACTAAGCCTGCAACTTTATTTACCCCATCATATAAAGTTATGCCCACACAAGAACCTAAACCTAAGGTAGTTAATTGGTGGGGAGCTTTTGTAACATTTAGATCTGCCATTCCAACTTTAATGGTATTTACTTCCATACTAATTTACCCCTAATGCAGTTAATATTTTATCAAAAGAAGATAAGTTTGGAAGGAAGAACAAATTCCCAGTAACTAGGTTTTGGTTTTCTTCAAAAATTGTCTCTATCATTAAAGCATGGTCTGCCACATGTCCATATTGAATGGCAGGAACACTTAAAATGGCCCCAGCCATATCTATTGAAATTGATGGTATAGATATCACTATCTTTAATCCGGTAAGAGATGACAAGGAATTAGCATAAGAAGAAGCTAAAATATTTCCCACTTCTGAGATGGCTGATATATCCATTTCATCTAATTCCTTATCTTTCTTTTCCCTATTAAATAGCATATTGGTAAGATTAATTGCAGAATCCATATCTAAGACAAACAACATATTTCCTATTACATCTTCAGTTATTTCAAAATATATACCTACTACTAAATTTTCCTCTCCACCTAATACACTGGCAACTTCCTTAAATTCAAGAATACGTACGTTTGGAACATCCATGTTTACCTTCTTCGATATCAAGCTGGCCAAAGCAGTTGCTGCATTTCCTGCTCCAATATTGCCTAGTTCCTTAAGTATATCGATCATAAAATGATTTAAGTTTTCAACATCTAGCATCTATTTCACTCCTAATTCTCTAATACTTTAGATAATTCCAGCAGTATTACTAATCTATCTTTTGTTTTGCCAATTCCATGTATATATGAGAGATTTATGTTTTCACTTGAAGGAACTTCATCAATGTTTTCTTCATAGATTTCTAGTACTTCTGATGAAGAATCAACTATTAAACCTGCTACTATATCTTTATCTGTAACAACTATAATTCTTGTATTCTTATCTATTTCTCTTAAATCCATATTAAGTTTTTGTCTTAAATCTATTAGGGGTATAACCTCTCCTCTCAGGTTAATAACCCCTTTTAGGTAATTGGGAGCATTTGGTATTCTCGTAAATGTATGCATTTTCTCTATGGAAATTACATTGTCTATTGGTATCCCATAATATTCCTTATTTAATTTGAAAATCACATACTTATTGTTAATTTCAGATGACATCTTAGGGCCTCCTTATATTAGAGAATTTATATCTAGTATTAAAGATATATTTCCATTGCCAAGGATAGTAGCTCCTGAAATATATTTTATTCCAGCTAAGTATTTACCTAAACTCTTAATAACTATCTCCTGTTGTCCAATTAAACTGTCTACAATTAATCCCGCCTGTTTTTCCCCCTTATTAACTACAACAACTACTAAGTCCTCAACCTCTTCCTCCTCTGAAATATCTAATACCTTTCTAAGTCTAATAATAGGTATAGTTTTGCCTCTATATAATGCTATTTCTTGTCCTTGAATATCTCTAATTCCACTGCTAGGTATATTAATTATTTCAGTAACGGAACTTAAGGGTATTGCATAGATCTCATCCTTTAGCCTAATTAATAGGGCTTGAATAATTGCCAAGGTTAACGGAATTCTAATTATAAACTTAGTCCCTTTATCCTTGATACTTTCAACTTCAACACTTCCATTAATAGATTCAATTTTACTTTTTACTACATCCAGGCCCACTCCTCTTCCTGATAGGTCTGAGATCTTATCTGCAGTACTAAATCCAGGTAAAAATAGCAAGTTTATACTTTCTTCCACTGTCAGACTTTCTGCTTCTTTATCAGTTATTAGACCTTTTTCCAAGGCTTTTCTGAGTACATATTTGTAATCTATTCCCCTGCCATCGTCTTCTACTTCAATTACAACATTGTTCCCATCAGGATAAGCCTTAAGGACTAATTTTCCTCTTTCTGGCTTCCCAATTTTTACCCTTTCCTTAGGTAATTCAATACCATGGTCTATTGAGTTTCTTATTAAATGAATTAGGGGGTCTCCTATTTCGTCTATGACAGTTCTATCTACTTCAGTTTCTTCTCCGCTCATTTGAAGGTCAATTTCTTTACCCAATTCCTTTGAAAGGTCTCTCACTAGCCTTGGGAACCTGTTGAATACCCTTTCTATTGGAACCATCCTAACCTTCATAACTGCATCATGAAGGCTAGTAGTTATCCTTTCCAAATATTCTATTGCCTCCGTCATATTTTCCCCAGCTGCTTTTCCACTTAAATCATCCATCCTGGTCTTAATTATAATGAGTTCACTAACCAGATTCATTAGATTATCTAACCTGTCTATATCTACTCTTACAGTTTTACCAATCTTTCCTAAATGACTTTGTGTAGTTTTTTCGTCCTTTCCATCTTCGTCTTGAAAGGAGGAAAGGCCTTCATCTGATTTAGGGCTTGTATTATTAACTTCAATGATATTAAAGGAGTCATCAATAAGAGTAATATCTATCTTATCTATTTCTGATATTTGATTTAAACTATTTAATATTTCAGACTCTCTGCTACTGGTAACTAGCATTATTGAAAAAGATAAATCAAATTTCTCATCTTCAATATCATCAACAGATGGATGAGAGTAAACTATTTCTCCAAAGCTCTCTAAGGTGTTAAATACAATAAATGCCCTAGCAGCTTTTAACATACAAGTTTCTTTCAAAGATATATCTATCTTGTAAACATTTAATCCGTCAGATTTTGCTTTTTTCAATACTTCAATTAGGTGATGTTCCAATTCCAAAACGGGCTTTTGTATATTTCTTTCATTACTTTTACTATTCTTTTCTTTAACCAAATGATTATTAAGTTTTGAGATCAACTCTTTATGGTTACTAGTATCTTCAGAACCATAATCTATTATATGATTTACTGAAGTATCTAAGGCATCGAAACATTCAAATAAAAGATCTATTATTTCTTCAGACACTTCTATTTCATCGTTTCTAATGGCCTGTAAAACATTTTCCATGTCATGGGTTAAATTGGCCATATTAGTAAAGCCCATAGTCCCAGACATGCCTTTTAATGTATGGGCTACTCTAAAGATTTCATTAATTAAGTCATGATTAGAAGGGTTCTTTTCAAGTTCTAATAAAATATCGTTCATATTTTGTAAATGTTCTTTAGATTCTTCCACAAAAATATTGATATATTGATTAATATCTAAATCCATATTACATCCCCACTTTACTTAATATTTTTTCCCCTATTTTATCAATAGGTAAGACTATATCTATACAATTTGTACTTATGGCTGCTTTTGGCATACCAAAAACTACAGAAGTCATTTCGTCTTGGGCAATGGTATAGCCCCCTGCTTCTTTAATACTTTTGATACCTTTCTTTCCATCAGAACCCATACCAGTTAATATGACTCCTATTTTATTATATCCCTCGATTTTTGCCACAGATTCCATCATCTTATCTACCGTCGGCCTTAGGCCTAAGACCTCAGGTTCTTGATCTAATCTTACAACTAGCTTGTCTGCTTCTTTGACTACTTTCAAGTGGTAATCTCCCGGTGCAATATAGGCATATCCCCTTAGTAAAATGTCTCCTTCTTCAGCCTCTTTAACTTTAATGTTTGATATGGAATTCAATCTATCTGCTAAGGATTTTGTAAATTTCGGTGGCATATGCTGAACAATAACGATTGAAGCATTAATGTCTGCTGGAAATTGAGGTATCAAAGTTTGTAAAGCCCTAGGGCCTCCTGTAGAGGTACCCATGGTTATTATATTATTAAATGTCTTTTCTATAGTCTTCTTCTTTTGAATAATTTCCCTATTTTTTTTTACTTCATCAATTGGTTTTATAGCATAAAATTTTGATTTGGCAGCAACTTTAACTTTTTCAATGATTTGCATTCTAATATCTTCTTGCTTCATTCCAAAAACATTATTAGGTTTAGGCAAGAAATCTACAGCTCCATGGTCTAAGGCCTTTAGGGTTAGTTCAGCTCCTTCATAGGTTAATGAGCTAATCATAATTACTGGAAGCCTATATTCTGAAACTATATGTCTTAAAGTTGTAATACCATCCATAACAGGCATTTCAATATCTAAAGTCACTAAGTCAGGCCTTAATGATTCAATTTTTTCTAAGGCTTCTTTACCATTTTTAGCAGCACCTATTACTTTTATTTCATCATCTGATTCTAAAATGTCTGTTAGAATTTTTCTAATCAAAATTGAATCATCTACAACTAAGACTTTAATCATCTATATCAACCCTTTTAATCTTAAAATTCTTTGTTGTTCAAATATGTATTTAATAATTAAGTCCCTGTTATATTCTGTTATATCTGTAAATGAAACTCCTATACTATACTTGTAATTAAAAGTGTCAACTTCTTCTATTCTTACAACCTTTGCTTTGCCTTCTACTAGATCATCTTTGATTTTAAATTTCCATTGTATTTCATCGCCAATTTCATGTTTGTAATTACAGTGTAGTCTCATTCCACCTCCAGATATATCCTTTATCTCACATTTTTCAATAAGAACTTCTTTATCCTCACCCTTTGTAAGTATATAGCATTTTCCTAACTCTAAGGTCACAGGTATTCTAAAATAGTTCCTAAGTTGAATCTTCTTAATACTAGAAATAATTTTTATCCTCAAGGTGTAGATTCTTTTTAAGTCCCTAGAAATGACTTTGGCTGTAAAAGAATATCTCCCTCTATTTTCAACGAAATATGAGACTTCTATTTCTTCGCCTTTATGCAATAAGACTAATTGTCCCTTCTTCATAGGTCCACTTATTATTAATTCGTCAGGTTCAATTATTTCTAATACTTGGGAAGGATAAGAGGTTTTGTCATCGTTGATTTTTGCTATACCTAGTTTCATACCTATTGATAAAAATTCAAATTTAGATTCCAACTAACCACCTCCTTTTGCAAAAATATCTACTATCCTCTTTGCAAAGCTAACCTTTCCGTCATCAAAAGCTTGATTTTTGTCATCTAAATAATTCATTGCCATTATATTAATTCTCTTTGAATCTGGGTCTCTAGGGTGAGAAATTATAAAAGGAACTTGATTTATAACAGCATTTCTAATTACTCTATTTCTTTCTATATACCCAAAATACCTTATTTGGACTCTAAGAAAATTTTCCACAGTATAAGATAATTTATTGAATATTTCTCTTCCTTCATTTCTATCCCTGACAAAATTACAAACTATGTTAATTTTACCAGGAAAACCAGCATTAACCAAGGATTTTATTAATGTATATGAATCCATTAGGGATGTTGGGTCAGGGGTGCAAATGACTATTACTTCATCTGCAGTCATAATGAAATTTATTACTGAATCAGAAATACCTGCTCCTGTATCTATGATTATAAAATCAGTAGATTTTTGGAGTTTTTCAATTTCTCCAATTAATTTGTTAAAGTTTTCATCATCTAAGAGCTTCAATTCCTTTATTCCAGAGCCTCCGGAAACTATCTTAACCCCTTCTGGGCCATTTCCCATTATTTCGAAGATATCTTTATTGGCGAAAACAATATCTGAAATTGAATTGTTTATACTTATGCCTGATAATATTTCTATATTGCTTAGACCTAAGTCTGCATCTATTATTACAACATCATAGCCTAACCTTTTTAAGGAGATGGAGAAATTTAGTGCAAAATTTGTCTTCCCAACACCTCCTTTTCCACTTGAAATGGCTAGAACTCTAGCTCTTTTTTCACTTTTTCAATGATTGTTTTCTAATTCTTCCTCTTTCAGCCTTGTTTTCATCATTTCCCTTAACTTTGTAGCTTGATCAATCATTTATATTCTCCTCAAGTAGTTTTTCAATTATCTCTTGAATATTGACCTTTCTTATATCTTCAGGAACATTTTGTCCCATTGTATAATAAGATAATTCTTTATCTGTAATATGCCTGATATTAACAAAACTTCCATATTTTTTTGCTTCATCTACCTTAGTGACAATAATGCTAAAATCATTTACAAAATTATAACGGTCAATTATAGAATTTAAAATACTGTAATCTACAGTTGCATCTATAAGAAGGAAGACTTCTTTTTCCTCCACTACATTTAATATGCCTTTTAGTTCTTCAATTTGTTCCAAGTTATTGTGGCTTCTTCCTGCAGTATCTATAAATATAATATCTTTATGGCTGAATTTGCTTAAGGATTTCATTAAATCATCTCTATTGTATGCTACTTCCAGTGGTAGTTTTAATATTTCAGCATATACTTTCAATTGGTCTACTGCTGCAATTCTATATGTATCCAAAGTGATTAAACCAATATCGTATCTATTTTCTAAGACGAAGTTTGCAGCTATTTTGGCTAGGGTTGTGGTTTTGCCAACTCCAGTAGAACCAATAAAAAATATTATTTTAGGCCTAATGTCCATATTGATGGTTTTAGGATTGCCAAGTTTTTCAGTTAAAGTATATTTAACTATTTTTTTTATTGTTTTACCATCTTTATTGTCCACATTTATATCTTCCTCAATTTCCTTGAGAATTTTATAAGATATGTCTGGATTTACCCCATTATTAACCAATATGTTATGAAAATTTCTTAATTTTGGTGATAATTCTTCACTAAAGTCTTTGTTATTTGATAAGTTTAAAATTATGTTTTTCAATTCTTTCAATTCTTGGTTTAAATCTAATAACTTGTCCTCATACTTTTTTGATATAGGGACTTTGGGAATTAGGTCCTTTTCTTCATAGGCAGCTGTAATTTCTACAAGGGGCTTTTTAAAAATACCAAAAATTCCCTTTTCTCTAATGGTTTTTGTATTTAAGATTACTGCATCTGGGCCTAATTCCGTTTTTAATTTTAACATTGCCTCATGGGCAGTTTGGCCAACATATTTTTTGATTTTCATTATATACCTACCACCCCAATAGAATGTATTTCAATGGAAGGCTCCAGTTCATTATAGGATAAGACGATAATATCCCTAGTCATTTGCTCCGTTAATCTTTTAAAATATAGTCTAACTATGGGAGCAGTCAGTACAATAGGTTGATCTCCCATATTGGTAAGTTTTTGAATAGCTTTAAAGGTATTATTCAAAATGGCTTGAACTTTACTTGGATCAATTGACAAATATGACCCTGTTTCAGTTTTATTTATTGAATTCATAATTAGCTCTTCCACTTCATTGTCTAAGGTAACTACATTTAGGCTTTTATTTTCTGCATATTTATTCGTTATATATCCAGACAATCTTTGCCTAACATATTCAGTTAATAAGTCTGTATCATTTGTTATATTACCATAGTCAGCCAAGGTCTCCAAAATGGTAACCATATCCCTAATACTTATTTGCTCCCTAAGTAAATTGGATAACACCTTTTGTATTTCTCCTAAGGACAATATTTTAGGAGTGACTTCTTCTACAACAGCAGGATATTCTTCTCTAACATTTTCTATTAAAGTCTTTACTTCTTGTCTACCTATCAATTCATAAGCTCTTTCTTTTATCACTTCTGTTAAATGAGTGGCAATTACTGAGGGTGGATCAACAACCGTATAGCCAAGTATTTCTGCCTTCTCCCTTTCCTTTTCAGTAATCCATTTAGCAGGTAAGCCAAAGGCTGGTTCAACAGTATCTATCCCTTCAATCTCTCCTTCTCCAATACCAGGGTCCATGGCTAAATAATGGTCGAAATAGACTTCACCTTCTGCCACCTTAACACCTTTAATCTTTATTATGTATTCATTGGGATTTAACTGAATATTATCTCTTAACCTTACTATTGGAACTACTAAGCCCAGTTCCATTGCTATTTGCCTTCTAATCATAACTATTCTATCTAATAGATCTCCTCCCTGTTCAACATCTGCCAGGGGGATTAATCCATATCCAACTTCTAATTCAATATCATCAACTTTTAACAACTCCAAGACATTTTCCGGCTTTCTAAGCTCCTCAGCTTCAGTAGTATCTTCTACGATTTCATCGGGTTCTATCTTAGTAAGTTTACCTAACCTACTTCCAGCTAATATGAATATAATTCCTAATATTAAGCATACAATAGTTGGTAAGGGTGTTGTAATACCCAATAACATAATAACTCCAGCTATTATGTATAATAACATGGGATTATTTTTAAATAATTGATTTATAATGTCTTGTCCCAAATTAGATTCTGAGGCTGCCCTGGTAACGACTAAGCCTGTACCAGTTGAAATCAAGAGGGCAGGAATTTGAGTTACAAGCCCGTCCCCTACCGTCAATAAAGTATATCTTTGAAGGGCCTCAGCTAGAGACATGCCCTTATCAATAACTCCTATTATTAAACCTGCAACAATTTCAATAATGATAATAAGGATTCCTGCAATGGCATCACCTTTAACAAATTTACTTGCTCCATCCATAGCACCATAAAAATCTGCATATTTTTGTACCTCTTTTCGCCTTTGCTTTGCTTCTTCTTCTGTAATTAATCCTGCATTTAAATCTGCATCTATAGCCATTTGCTTTCCAGGCATTGCATCTAGAGTAAACCTAGCAGCTACCTCAGAAACACGCTCCGAACCCTTTGTAATTACAAGGAAGTTGATTATCATAATTATCAAAAATATTATGAATCCTACTACTGGGTTATTTTGGATAACGAATTCACCAAAGGTTTCTATTACCTTACCTGCATCAGCATTAGTTAAGATTTCCCTTGTAGTTGAAATATTAAGGGAAAGTCTAAACAAAGTAGCCAATAGCAGTAAAGAGGGAAATACCGTTATCTTT
>JAAYHU010000101.1 GCA_012735245.1 Tissierellia bacterium | reverse complement strand
TATGCCATTTACATGCCCCTGGCTGAAGTCCAAAAGATGATAATCGATAAGGAAAAGGCAGAAAACGTCCGACCACAAAATAGGACTAATCCTAAGGAATACAATAGGATCAATGTTAAGGTAAATGATATAAACAATGTCCAAGAAGTACAGCAGATGATAAAGGATATGGGCCACGAAGCCTATAGTTTAAACGACCAGCTGGAATACACCAAAAAACAAGCAGCAACTATCCAGGCAGTACTAGGAGGTATAGGTGGTGTATCCCTTTTAGTAGCAGCCATAGGCATTACCAATACCATGGTAATGAGCATATACGAGAGGACCAAGGAAATAGGCATTATGAAGGTAATAGGAGCATCCCTTAAAGACATTAAGAGGCTATTCCTATTTGAATCTGCTTTAATAGGCCTATTTGGCGGTATCTTAGGAATTGGATTTTCCTATTCCCTCTCCTTCTTAATTAACAAATTCAGCTTTCAGTTTGGAGAGGCCCTAGGTGCCTATGGAGCTAGTAAAATCTCCATTATACCAATATGGTTAGTATTTATAGCCATGGCCTTCTCTGCACTAATAGGTATAGTCTCTGGCTACTTCCCAGCAAGAAGAGCCATGAACCTATCAGCCCTAGAAGCCATAAGAACTGAATAAATTATAAAAGGTGGCTAATCAATTAGCCACCTTTTTTCCAAAATAAATCAAATTGCTATATTTATTCTCCACTACACCTGGATTAAATTCTCCACCTTCCTCTACAGGCCCTTCCTCCTTTATATATATCTTGTTTAGGTTAATAGTCCTAATAGCTTCCAATAGCCTTTCTTTACAATAATATTCAATGCCGCTAGAATCCAGATTCCTATTGGCATAATAAGAATAGATTCCAGCATATTTGCCTCCAGGCTTTAAAAGGGAATTTAAAAACTTAAATAGCCTATCTTCCCCTATTTTACTGTGTATACTAGAGGTAAAACAGTCTAGGATAAGGTCTATGGAATTTTCCCTTAAAGGCAGATTATTATAGTCAAAGCATAGGAATATGAACTTGTCATGATGGTGGTGTAGGCCTAAATCGTACTTTAAATTCTTTAATCTGTTTAAGTCCTGTTCAACTATGATAAAGGTCGAATCCTTAGGCAAGTATGGAATGTAGTTCATCAAAAAGAAACCGCAGCAATGGCTTACTTCCAATATATAATCCTTTTTAACATCTTCATCATTTATAATGTTTATTATATTGGTCATGCTCTTAAATAAAAAGTTAATGAACTTGGGAGAAGTCTTTTCATAGTATTCTTTTTTAGTAGGTAAATTCTTTTTGGCAATTGCTTTTTCATCTATTATAATTCCATTTTCTATGTACAAATTGCTATTACATTTGCAATTCAGCTTCCCAGATATTATCATGTTATGTTCAATCTGGCCTTCTGTTAAATCGAATTCCCCCTTACAATAGGGACATATTAGCTTATCTAAGGCCCTAATGGGAAGGCCTAAGACGTTTAGGTTTCTTAGTTCATTATCCACTTCTTCTATCTTTCCGTTTATAAAATTTAAGATTTCATCTAGTTCTTCCTTTTTACTTAGTAGCTCCCTCTTCTTTTCTTCCAGAAACTCCATAAAATGTTCTTTAAAATCAATGGCCTTGTTGCTGGCTAATCTTTTATATGTCAATATCTTCTGGATTTCTCCTAAGGAAAATTTTAGTTTTTTCAACTCCATAATCTCTTTTAAATCCTTACTATCCTCTTCAGTAAAACGATATTGGGCACCATCCTTTTCAGCTAGTAAAAGCTGTAAATCTAGGTAGTAGCGTACCGTATCTACTGAGATATTATGCTTTTTTGCAAAAGCACCTATTCTCATTAGAGTACCCCCTTTGGAAATAAAAAGCTGCTTATGTAAAGCAGCTTAGATTGTTTGTTAATTATTATACATCATCTGTATGAATTTTTCAACAATTTTATAACATATCCTAAGATTAATTCTTTGACTTCTGGTACTCTAAGGCAGCCCTGATAAAGTCTCTAAATAAGGGGTGAGCCCTTGTAGGTCTAGATTTAAACTCTGGATGGAATTGAACTCCAATAAACCAAGGATGGTCCCTTAGTTCAATCATCTCAACAAGCCTTTCATCTGGAGAAACTCCTGAAATTACAAGGCCTTCTTCAACTAGCCTATCCCTAAATTCATTGTTAAACTCATACTTATGTCTGTGCCTTTCATAGATGATCTCATCATTATAAATCTTATAGGCTAGGGTATCCTCTTTGATTTTACAGGGATACAGGCCCAATCTCATAGAACCATTTGTAGCTTCAGCATCTTTTTGCTCTGGCATCAAGTCAATAACTGGGTAGGGAGTATTTGGATCTATTTCCGAACTATGGGCACCTTCAAATTTTGCCACATTTCTAGCAAACTCTACTACTGCCAACTGCATACCAAAGCAGATGCCAAAAAATGGAATATTATTTTCCCTTGCATATTTTATAGCTGCAATCTTTCCATCAGTACCCCTATCCCCAAATCCTCCGGGCACCAAGATACCATCCACATCATTTAATAAGCTCTCCACATTTCCATGGTTTACATCTTCCGATTGAATCCATTTAATTTCTACATCTATGTTGTTAGCTATGGCACCGTGCCTTAGGGACTCTGCCACAGAAAGATAGGCATCCTTCAACTCAACATACTTGCCAACTAGGGCAACATGTACCTTGCCCTTTGGATTTTTCACCCTCTCAACGATTTCATACCAGTGTGATAAGTCCAACTCACCGCACTCTAAATTTAAATGGTCGATGACTAGCTGGGGCAAGCCTTCCTTTTCAAGCATCAAGGGAATTTCATAAATAGTAGATGTGTCTATATTTTCAATTACTTCTGAAGGATCTAAGTCGCAGAATAGGGCTATCTTATCCTTTAGCTCCTTGGATAAGGGGATTTCAGTCCTACAAATTAAAACATCTGGCTGGATACCAATGCTCCTAAGCTCCTTTACACTGTGCTGGGTAGGCTTGGTCTTTAGCTCTCCTGCCTTAGACAAGTATGGTACCAAGGTCACATGGATATACATTACATTTTCCTTGCCTACATCATACTTAATCTGCCTAATGGCCTCTAAAAAAGGCAGGGACTCTATATCCCCTACTGTGCCTCCTATTTCAGTGATTACCACATCTATTTCCCTTTCCTTAGAAGCCCTGATAATCCTTTCCTTAATTTCATTTGTAATATGGGGTATTACCTGTACAGTTCCACCATTGTACTCCCCTTTTCTTTCCTTGTTAAGTACAGTCCAATAAATCTTTCCCGTAGTTACAGAGTTATTTTTAGTTAAATTAACATCGATAAATCTCTCATAATGGCCTAAATCTAAGTCTGTTTCCGCACCATCATCTGTAACAAAAACTTCACCATGTTGATAAGGGCTCATCATACCTGGATCTACATTGATATAGGGATCGAATTTTTGAATTGTAACCTTTAATCCTCTACTTTTCAACAGCTGACCTAAACTTGCAGCAGCGATTCCTTTGCCTAGGGAAGAAACTACACCACCGGTAACGAATATATACTTCGTAGACATTATTACCCTCCTCGAATTCTTAAATACCAACTATAGAATTTGTACTAATAAAAAGTATTTTATACTATGAAAAAAATTATGTCAATGGACCTAAAAATAACCTGTAACTAGATTGTAATATATAAATACCCACAAATGTAGTATAATAAAATTATAATAACAAGGGGGGTTACATATGAGAAGAATTTTATCACTGACATTAGCCTTCATCCTCACATTCTCTATTTTTATACCAATTGAGAAAGTATATGCAAATAATTTATATGAGGAAGCAGGAAATATTTTAAGAGAACTAGGTATCCTAAAAGGAGATGAAAGAGGAAACTTAAACCTAAATAACTACCTAAAAAGAGAAGAAATGGTAGTCATGCTGTCAAGACTACTAGGTGAAGAAGATAAAGCTGCAAATTTCAATGATCCAAGGACACCAAATTTATTTACAGATATATCTAAGTTCTACACTCCTTATATTAGGTGGTCCGTTGACAGGGGCCTAATTAAAGGAATGTCTGCTAATGAATTTGGTTTTGGACAACATGTAACAGTGCAGCAATATCAAGCAGTATTGCTTAGGGCCTTGCAATACACTGAAGAATCCAATGATTGGCCAAATGTTCCTCAAAAGGCAGAAGAACTTAATTTAATGAAAGGCCTATCCCTAAGTCCAACTGCAAACTTAACTAGGGGGCAAATGGCAGTTATGACCTTAAATGCCTTAAAGCAAGAGACTAAAAGAGGTCTTTTATCTTTAGCAGAAATTCTGGACCTAGAAATACCTAAAGACTTTAAGGTAGAGGCTACAGTAAATGTAGAAAATAATAGTGCCATATTTACTGGACAAGCCCAAGGGGCCCAAAGCCTATTCTTACACTTAAAACCTGCATCTACAAGCATTACTACTGGAGATCAAATCTTTAACATCATACTGGATGAAGATGGAAAGTTTACACATAAGGTTGATAATCTCCAAGTAGGAAATTA
>JAAYHU010000100.1 GCA_012735245.1 Tissierellia bacterium | reverse complement strand
TTGGTACACCACAAGAAATCTATCAACAACCAGCAACCGAATTCATTGCAGATTTTATTGGAACAGCAAATTTTGTAGATGGAGTAATTAAGGGAATTGAAGGAAAAGAATTAATGGTTGAAATGTTAAACAATATAGCTAGAGTTCCAATAAAGGGAGAAAGAACATTTAAGGTTGGAGAAAGGGTACGAGGAGTTATCAGGCCTGAGGCAATAAACATAGGAGAAGAGGGAAAATTTGATGGAAAAATCACCTTATCCACCTTTATGGGAAATGCTCAAGAGTACTATGTAGATGTGGGAGAGTATACTTTATTTGTTGAGGCTGCAAACCCAAGTGGTAGAAAAATCTATGAAGTTGGAGAGGAAGAGGGTCTAAAGTATATGGTAGAGTTAGATAATAATATTAAGCAATATACAAAATCTGGTTCAGCTCCAGCTATGTCAGCAGGCTTAGGTGAAGCTGCAATAGGTATTACATTTATGCATAATGGCTTAAGACATATTGAAGAAGGTTTTGAAAATATATCTGTAGTTGCACCAGAAGATGGTACTTGGTATTCAACAGCTGCTGTTGGAATTATTGCAGGTGCACCTGAGCTGGAAGCTGCAAAGATATTCGTGGACTGGGCCTTAACTAAGGAAGCACAAGAGATTGGTCAACAATATGGTTCATACCAATTCCCTACAAACCCAGATGCCAAGATTCCAGAGCAGGCTAAGCCATTGGCAAATGTGAAGCTAAACCCATATGACTTAGAATGGTCTGGAGAAAACAGGGCCAGACTAGTAGAAAAATGGGATAATATGATTAAGGATTCAAAAAAAGAACAGTAATTAAAATAAAGACACTCCTTTTGGAGTGTCTTTTGATATAATGGCAGTATATGGAATATAAGACTATAAGGGGGAAACTAATATGAAACCAATTATTGGGATTACAGCTTTTGAAGAACAGGTCCAAGGCTTTCATACACTTAACACCAATTATATCAATGCAGTATTTGCAGCAGGTGGGATTCCTGTTATCCTTCCTACTACCAATGACCAAGAGGCCTTTGATGGATATATGGACTTAATTCATGGCCTAATTTTTTCTGGGGGAATCGATATTTCACCTTTATACTATGGAGAAAATCCTTTAAAGGAAATAAAACGGGTATCTACCATCAGGGATGAATATGAGTTTGGCTTATTTGAGAAGGTTTACAAAAAGAAGCTGCCCATACTTGGAATTTGTAGGGGCCTTCAACTGATGAACGTATACCTGGGTGGAAGCCTTTACCAGGATATAGACCGCCAGCTTCCAGGCTCCTTAGGCCATTGTCCAGACTATATAACTATAGAGGAGGAGTTCCACTCCATAAGCATAAGGAAGGAAACTAGGTTCTATGAGATATTTAATCAGGATACCATCTATGTAAACTCCTACCACCACCAGGGGATCAATAAGCTAGGTGACAACCTTCAAGTAGCTGCTGTAGCTGATGATGGACTAATAGAAGTTGTAGAGGCTGCTGATGATAGGTTTATGATAGGGGTACAGTTCCATCCTGAGGCCCTACTGAAAAGAAAGCCCATATTCTTGAAGATATTTGAAGAACTTATAAGGGCTGCCAAGGCCAATATCTAAGAAGTTAATTTTGACACTCCTTTTGGAGTGTCTTTTGGTATAATAATCATAGTAAAATTTAAGGATGATAAAATGAAGAACCAAATTAGAGTATCCATTAGAAATTTAATAGAATTTGTCTTAAGGTCAGGAGATATAGATAATAGCTTTATGTCCATGTCTAGGGCCCTGGAAGGGACAAAGGCCCATCAGAAGGTGCAAAAGTCCTATGGGCCAGAATATAAGAAGGAAGTCACCTTAAAGCATAGTATTAACTATGATGATTTCCTTATACAGTTGGAAGGTAGGGCAGATGGCATATTTGAGTCACCAGAAGAAGTTATAATAGATGAAATAAAGAGTACAACTAAGGACTTGGAAGACATTGAAGAAGATTATAATGAACTCCATTGGGCCCAAGGAAAAGCCTACGGTTATATATACTGTTATCAGAACAATTTATACAGTATTACAGTTCAGCTGACATACTTTCATATAGAAACAGAAGAAATCAAGACATTTCAGAGGAAGTTTACCTTTAAGGAATTAGAAGAATTTTTCCTTCCCATAGTAGATGAATACATAAAATGGGCTAGGACTACTTTCTATTGGGGAGAAATTAGGGAAAAATCCATAAAAAAATTAGACTTTCCCTTTGAATCCTATAGGAAGGGGCAGAGGGAGCTGGCTGTTGCTGTCTATAAAACCATAGAAGAAGGAAAAAAGCTATTTGTCCAAGCTCCTACTGGTATAGGAAAGACCATATCAACCCTATTTCCCTCTATAAAGTCTATGGGTGAAGGATTAACATCCAAGATATTTTACCTTACAGCTAAGACCATAACTAGGGAAGTCCCCATAGCTTCTATGGACTTAATGAAGACTAAGGGTCTTAGGGCAAAGACCCTGGTAGTTACAGCCAAGGAGAAAATCTGTTTAAATGATGCGGTAAAATGCAATCCTAGAGATTGTAAATTTGCAAAGGGCCATTATGATAGGGTCAATGATGCCATAATGGATATGTTTGAAAATGAGGACCTAGTTACAAGGGAAGAAGTTATATCCTATGCATTTAAGCATAATGTTTGCCCCTTTGAATTCACTTTAGACTTTTCGCTGTGGGCAGATGTTATAATCTGCGATTATAATTACGTATTTGATCCTCAAGTATACTTAAAGAGGTTCTTTGAAAATCCTAAGGAGGACTATGTATTTTTAATAGACGAGGCCCACAATTTAGTGGATAGGTCTAGGGAAATGTTTTCAGCAGAAATCAACAAAAGTAGCCTCTTAGATATAAGTAATATCTTTAAAGAAAGCCATCCCAATATTTATAAGGCCATAAACAAGGTAAACAGCATAATAAACAAGGTAAAGAGGGATTTAAATATAGACGGGGAATACTATCAAAGAGAGGAAATAATAGACCTCTACTATCCAATAAAAAGGTTAATTACAAACCTTGAACCCTGGTTAGTGGAAGAAAAAAACCATGAGGAATATGAAAGGGTCTTGGACTTATATTTTAACCTGATGACCTTTATAAAGATTTCAGACCTATATGATGACCATTATGTAACCTATATAAGAGAAGAAGCTAAGGATATAATAATAAAGCTGTTTTGCGTTGACTCATCTTACTTGTTAAAGGAAGCCCTACTTAGGGGAAGGAGCAGCATATTCTTTTCAGCAACCCTAACCCCTATGGATTATCATATGGATTTGCTAGGTGGGGACAAAAATGATTATAATATATTGCTAAGCTCTCCTTTTCCTAGGGAAAACCTGTGCCTTTTAGTAGCAGCTAATATTTCTACCAGGTATAAGGATAGGGAAAGGACTTATGAAGACGTAGTTAAATATATTGAAAGCTTTATTTCTGCTAAAAAAGGTAATTACCTTATATTTTTCCCCTCCTATGCCTATATGAAAAAAATACACGAATTATTATTGGGAAGAAACAAGGATTTAAATATAATAGTTCAAGAAAGCAATATGACGGAAGTTGAAAGGGAGGAATTTTTGCAAAACTTCGAAGAAGATAATATAATAGGCCTTGCAGTAATGGGGGGCATATTCTCTGAAGGCATCGATTTAGTAGGAGATAAGCTTATTGGTGCTGTAATAGTAGGAGTAGGCCTTCCACAGATTTGTTTTGAAAGGGATATTATCAAAGATTATTTCCAACACCATCTAGGAGAAGGCTTTGAATATGCTTATGTGTATCCAGGCATAAACAAGGTTCTGCAAGCAGCAGGCAGGGTTATTAGGTCTCCACAAGATAAGGGGGCAGTACTGCTAATAGATGATAGGTATGGGACACCTAAGTATAAGTCCCTATTTCCAAAGGAATGGAAAGGATATATAAATATTTGGAATGTGGGACAAATGGTAGCAGAATTAGAAAAGTTTTGGTAATTAAGCTAGTTTTGGAGATGATAAATATGAGGATTATAATTTCACCTGCCAAGAAGATGAAAGTAGATAATGATGTGCTTTATCACAGGCATATGCCTGTTTTCATAGATAAGACTAAGGAGCTATTAGATTATATGAGGGGACTAAGCTATGATGAATTAAAATCCCTTTGGAAGTGTAACGATAGTATTGCAAGGCTTAATTATAACCGTCTTAGGAGCATGGACCTATGCAATAATTTAACGCCAGCCATCCTATCCTTTGAAGGTATACAATACCAGTATATGGCTCCTGGAGTGTTTGAGTATGAAGAATTAGATTATATAGATGAGCATTTAAGGATATTATCAGGCTTCTATGGAATCCTAAGGCCTTTTGATGGGGTTACTCCCTATAGATTAGAGATGCAGGCAAAGCCAAAAAATTGGAAGTATAAGTCTTTGTATGAGTTTTGGGGAGAGAAAATCGCAGAGAAAGTCTTTTCAGAAAGCAACTGTATCTTAAATCTTGCATC
>JAAYHU010000099.1 GCA_012735245.1 Tissierellia bacterium | reverse complement strand
CCATCTATTCCAATTCTATGTTTTACGGTCACTGGCTTATTTGTTTCCCTTTTCATAGCCACAACTATTTCTGCCACCTCTTCAGGATAGGCCATGAGGCTTGCCCCCATTTGATTTCCTGAAACCCTATCTGATGGACATCCTACATTTAAATTTATCTCATCATAATCCCAATCCTCTGCAATTTTTACTGCTTCAGCTATTTCTTCTTTATCACATCCTGCAATCTGTAAACTTATGGGCTTTTCAAAGGGATCGAAATCTAAGATTTTATTTCTATCTCCATGTATAATAGCACTACTTGTAATCATCTCCGTATATAACATAGACCTTTTAGTTAATAGTCTACAGAAATACCTAAAATGCCTATCAGTTATATCTACCATTGGCGCAATACTGATTCTTGCCATAGTTTTTGTCCTGGATATTAAAACCAGGCCATTCACCACCTTTCAAGTATAATTTAACTTGCATATCTTATATAAAGGACCTGCCTATATTATACTCCTTCATCAAAAACAATACATAATTTTTATTGGAACATTTTAATACCCATCTTCATTGTTTTCCCCATAATCAAAAAATCATTAATATGTTATTGGTAATCAATGTTAGTGTAAATTAAGATTAAATTTTGATACAATTGTTATATGATTTGTTAAATCTATAAAAGGAGGAATTCAATGTTAAACAGAATTAATCTGAAGAGGAATATAGTTTTTATTGTTGCCATAGCCCTAATATTATTGGAATTACCTATTAGTGTCTTTGCAACATCTAATCCATGGGAACCATATAAAGAATATATGAAAAGTTCAATAGCCAAAAGACACCTTAGAGGGGCTTGGATTTCAACTACCCTAAACCTTGATTGGCCTTCTAAGGAAACTATAAATATATTAGATGATAATGAGAGAGTTGAGAAAACAAAGGATGAACTTATTAAAATTTTAGATAAAGCCGTTGAAATGAATATGAATGCAGTTTTCCTTCAAGTTAGTCCAGAAGGAGATGCCTTTTATCAATCAGAAATAGTGCCTTGGTCTCGTTATCTTACAGGCACCTTTGGCAAGGACCCTGGTTTTGATCCATTGGCCTTCGCCATAGAAGAAGCCCATAAACGTAATCTTGAAATCCATGCTTGGTTTAATCCCTATAGGGTCTCAATGTATACTGATAATGCAACAAAAGAATCCCTTAATGTAGAAAAAAGTGTTTATAAAGAACATCCAGATTGGATAAGGACTGCACATTCCAGGTTAGTTGTTGACCCTGGTATCCCAGAAGCTAGAGAATGGGTAAAGAGAAGGGTCATGGAAGTAGTAGAGAATTATGACGTTGATGGAATACATTTCGATGACTATTTTTATCATGAAGCCTATAAAGGAGAATTAGACGACAAAGAAACCTATAAGAAGTATAATTCTGGTGAGTTTTCTAATATAGAAGATTGGAGAAGGAATAATACCTATTTACTGATAAAGGAGCTTTCCTCTGAAATAAGGAATACAAAGCCTTGGATAAAATTTGGAATAAGCCCAGCTGCTGTATGGGGAAATAAAAAGGATGGTCATCCAAGTGGTTCAAATACCAGTGCAGGAGTTCCAAACTATGATAGGAGCTTTGCTGATACTAAAAAATGGGTAGAAGAAGAGTTAATTGACTATATTGCACCTCAGGTTTATTTTTCCTTTGCTAATCCGTATGTCCCTTATGGAGAAATTGTTTCCTGGTGGTCCAATGTGGTAAAAGGCAAAAATGTACACTTATACATTGGTCAAGCCTTGTATAAGGTAAATAATGATAATGATAAATACTTTAAAAATAAGAACGCAGTAGAGGAATTTATCCGCCAACATAAATTTAACATTGGAAAACCTGAAGTAATGGGCAGCATCATGTTTAGGTTTAAAAACTTCTTTGATCTAGACAAACAAGATGTTGTAAATAAACTGAAGGACCTAT
The DNA here is from genome assembly GCA_012735245.1 of Tissierellia bacterium. Classification (GTDB taxonomy): domain Bacteria; phylum Bacillota; class Clostridia; order Tissierellales; family Tissierellaceae; genus JAAYFT01. Next base: position 1,666 of record JAAYHU010000099.1, on the reverse strand, counting down.
GGTCAACAAAAGCCCTAGTCCCAATAATGGAGTGGAAGGGTGGAAAGGCACCACAAAGTCCAGTTGAGGGCAAGATAGAAAGCCTTTCCCATGGTAATAGACTATCATGGATTAATAAAGATGAAAATACTGCTTATTTCGCTATTTATAGGACAAGCAAGGGAAATGTCATTGACATTAATTCCAGCACTAGTGCTTTGGAGCTTATAGCTACTGTAAGAAAAAGTAATAATGATGTTCAAGAGTTTATAGATAGGACAAGCAATAATATTGATGATGTAATCTATGTAGTCACTGCCCTTGATAGGCTTCATCATGAAAGTAAAGAACTAATCATTGGAAAAGAACAATCTAATTACTTTTATGATGTAAACAAGGGACAAGCATGGGCTATAGAAGCCATCGATAATCTTTATGAAAGAAACATAATTAAAGGAGTAGGAAATGGAAAATTTGAACCCAAAAGAAATATAACCCGTGCAGATTTTCTAATTATGGTAATGAATTTTTATGGCATAGAGCCTGAGGATAATATTAGTGATAACTTCTCTGATGCTGGAAATAAATACTACACAAAATACCTGGCAACAGCAAAAAAACTAGGACTTATTTACGGTGTTGGGGACAATCTATATTTACCAGAAAAGAACATGACTAGGCAAGACATGTTTGTAATACTCTATCGTATTCAAAACATCTTAGGAAAATTAAAGGAAAATATAAATGAGGGGAATAAAAAATTTGAAAATTTTAATGATATAGATGAAATCGATGAATATGCAGTTGAAGCTTTAAAATCTTTCGTAAACACAGGGATTGTACAAGGTGATGGTGGCAAACTGAAACCTAAGGCCATGGCAACAAGGGCCGAAACAGCACAAGTCCTTTACAATATTGATACTGGGGCCTATTAGGGTCCCAGTTTTATTTAAATTAAGTTTTTCTCCATATTCTCTAAAATCTCAATATCCTCTGGTTTTAATTTTTCATACAAGTTCTTTCTATAACTTATAGATAATTCCACCTTGTTTTTTCTATCCTTTGATTTATCTGGTTCATGCCAGTGGACCTTTTTGTTTTTATAATATAAATCAAAATCTACTAATCTTTTTCCGTCCACTGTATATTCCAAAGCCATCAACAGCTTTTTAACCTCATAAGGAGTATAAAATGTAAATAACCTCACCTGATATGTTAGTACTGAAAATAGCATTACAGCATAGTCCTTTGTCCAGCTCTCACCTAAGACCATTCCAACTTCTAATTTGGATAGTATAAACATAAGTCTCTTATAATTTTCCTCGTATTTGCCATTTGAATCATAAATATTGATTCTTAATTCATACCACTGGCTGTCATCTAAGGCCTGAGTAATAAGCCTTAATGCCTCTAGTCTCAATGTTTGCTGTACTTCTCTAATTGGTTTTGGGATTAATATTTTTGTTTCCAATAAATCTTCTGGGGGAACAGGCCCATTTATTGCTTTATTGGTTAAGGCAATAATAGTATCATCCTTCTCTCCCAATCCAATTCCTTCTATTAATTCAACTTCTTTACCTGAAAACATTTCCTTTAGTCTTTCTATTAGTTTCCTCTCATCACCTGCTATTCTCATGACTACCGAGGCTGGGCCTAAGTCTACCCTATCTATAAGATAGCACTTATG
>JAAYHU010000098.1 GCA_012735245.1 Tissierellia bacterium | reverse complement strand
ATGGGGGTTTTAATAGTCCTTGTTGTTGGAATTTATCTGGCGGGAAGCATTCATGTATCCAGACAGGAAGTTTAAGGAGGGTTAACTATGTTGACACGATGTATCTCAGTTGAATTGATGAAACTACGCCGTTCTCGTATATGGCTTATACTTATGATTCTTCCAATAATAAGCGTATTGATTGGCAGTGTCAATTTTTACCTCAATCAAGGGGTATTGAAGTATGAATGGTATAGTTTGTGGTCCCAAGTTAGTTTATTTTATGGTGAATTTTTTTTACCCATTCTCATTGCTATTTGCTGTGGATATATGTGGAGACTTGAGCATTTTAATAAAAACTGGAATATGATTATGGCTGCTCCCATATCTGCAGTCTGGATTTTTCTATCTAAGCTGATGGTAGCAGGCTTACTACTAATTTTTGTTCAAGGGTTACTTTTCCTTTTATACTTTCTAGGAGGAACATTAATGGGATTGTCTTCTAAGCTTCCTAGAGAATTGCCTGGATGGTTACTAAGGGGTTGGATAGCTGCTATTACAATTAGTGCCTTACAGCTAGCCTTATCTATGCGTATACGGAGTTATGCTACTACTGTTGGCATAGGCTTATGTGCTTCCTTTATTGGCTTAGGTATGTATATTGCAAACTTGGGACTCTTTTTTCCTCATTCCATGATGGTTGTTGGAATGGGGGTCATCAGTCAAAAAAGCATTTCACCTGGAGATATGATTATATTCTTTATAATGAATATAATATATATTGTGGCTATTAGTACATTTGCTATACGGTGGATTAAGAAGTCTGATGTAATAGCTTAATGAGAACACGGTTTTCGTAAGAAAACCGTGTTTTGCTATAAACTGGGAAGTTAATTTTAAACTTTTTGTGAATTCTATTTTAAAGGAACTTGGAAAAATACAGTATTTCTGTTATTATAGTTTATATAATGAATACGGAGGTAATAATATGAGTGTAAATATAGTTAAACCATCAATTTTACCTGGTTTTATGGAGCTAATTCCTAGGGATCAAATTTTATTTAATAAAATGTTAGATACTATTAGGGCTAACTACGAAAAATTCGGTTTTCTGCCCATAGATACACCTGTTATTGAAAAATCTGAAGTATTATTGGCTAAGGGCGGAGGAGAAACTGAAAAACAAGTCTACAGGTTTCAAAAAGGCGATACAGATATGGCCTTAAGATTCGACCTAACAGTACCCTTGGCTAGGTATGTGGCTCAACACTATTCTGAGTTAAGCTTTCCTTTTAGGAGGTATCACATTGGTAAAGTCTATAGGGGAGAAAGAAATCAGAGGGGAAGATTTAGAGAATTTTACCAATGCGATATAGATATTATAGGTAATGAGACATTAGATATTATCAATGATGCTGAAATACCCTCAGTAATATATTCAACCTTCAAAGAATTGGGATTTGACTCCTTTACTATAAAAATAAATAATAGGAAAGTTTTAAAAGGATTTTTCCAAAGCTTAAATATTGAAGATTCTACCCTAATTCTTAGGGCCATAGACAAATTAGATAAAATTGGTATGGAAGGAGTAGAAAAGGAATTAAATAACCTAAATCTTGATTCTAATACTATTAATAGTATTAAGGAATTTATAACTATAGATGGAAGCAATGAAGAAATACTTGAGAGGCTAGAGGGACTAGGTATAGACAATGAAATATTTGAGGAAGGCTTAAATGACTTAAAGACAGTAGTTAAATATATTGGCTTATTTGGAGTACCGGAGAATAATTACAAAATTGATTTAACTATTGCTAGGGGCTTAGATTATTATACAGGAACTGTATATGAAACATTTTTGAATGATTATCCATCAATAGGTTCTATTTGTTCGGGTGGCAGATACGACAATTTAGCCACTTACTATACTAAACAAAGACTTCCTGGAGTAGGGATTTCCATAGGTTTAACTAGGCTTTTTTATCAACTAAGGGAAGCTAATTTAATAAAGGCTGAAGAAGACTCTTTGACTCAAGCCTTAATTATACCTATGGAGGGTTGTATAGACAAGGGTGTAGAAATTGTTAATAGACTTAGAAGAGAGGGTATTTATAGCCAGATATATCTGGAAAAAGTGAAAATGGGGAAGAAGTTTTCATATGCAGATAAGCTAAATATTCCCTATGTAGTGGTAATTGGACAAGAGGAAGTTGAAAACAATGTATATACTCTAAGAAACATGAAAACTGGAGAACAGCAAAGTCTGGCAATGGAAGAATTGATAAAAGAATTAAAATAAAAAGGTCTTGACTTTGTGATTTATCTATGGTATAATTAGCTCTAATTTAATACTAATGTGATGAAGGGAAGAGTAGTATATCATTTCCTTACAGAGAGGGGAAACCTTGGCTGGAAGTTTCCCTAAGAGAAAGATATATGAAGACCACCCCTGAACAGAATCCGAATTAAGGATTTCCGCTGCATGCGTTAACCAAAATGAGAAGCAATTAGGGTGGAACCACGGAGCTTATGCCTTTCGTCCCTACATGTAAATGTAGGTATGAAAGGCTTTTTTTATTATCAAAGTCGAGCTTATTTATAATTTTCTTCAGGTATTAAAAGCACTTGTCAAGTGAAGGCTGGAATATAGAGATAAGAAAAAATAGCCGAATGAACGCTATTTCCCTTATCTAGCAGGATGTATAACCTAGTAAATCAATGATTAATTGTATAACAATAAATTAAAGGAGGTTTGAATATGGAAAAGATAAAAATTACTTTACCAGATGGTTCAATTAGAGAATATGAAAAAGGAGTAAGGGTATTAGATGTTACGAAAGATATATCTGAAGGCTTAGCTAGGGTTGCCCTTGGAGCAATAGTTAATGGAGAAACCCTAGGTTTGCAAGAAACTATTGATGAAGATGCAACCTTTAGAGTAGTTAAATTTGAAGATAAGGAAGGAAAGGAAATATTTTGGCATACATCTGCCCATATTATGGCCTTAGCAGTTCAGAGACTATTCCCAGATGTAAAATTTGCCATAGGGCCAGCCATTGAAAATGGATTCTACTATGATTTCGATACTGAGCACAGGTTTACTCCAGAAGATTTAGAAAAAATTGAGGAAGAAATGGCCAAAATAGTTAAGGAAGGTCATGTATTAGAACGATTTGTAATGCCAAGGGATGAGGCACTAGAGTATTTTAAGGAAAGAGGAGAAGTATACAAAGTTGATTTAATTGAAAACTTTCCTGAAGATGAAGAAATATCCTTCTATAAATTAGGAGAGTTTGTAGACCTTTGTGCAGGTCCTCACCTATATGATGTAAAAAAAGTTAAGGCTATTAAGCTTCTCAGCATAGCTGGAGCATATTGGCGCGGCGATGAAAATAATAAGATGCTTCAAAGAATATATGGAACAACTTACGAGAAGAAAAAGGAACTAGAAGAATATTTACAAAGATTGGAAGAAGCCAAAAAAAGAGACCATAGAAAGTTAGGCAAGGAATTAGATTTATTTAGCATCCATGAAGAAGGGCCAGGATTTCCTTTCTTCCATCCAAAGGGAATGGTATTAAGAAATATACTAGAAGACTTTTGGAGAGAAGTTCATACTAAGGCAGGCTATGAGGAAATCAAAACACCCTTAATCTTAAATGAAAGGCTATGGCATCAATCGGGCCATTGGGACCATTATAAGGAAAATATGTATTTTACAAATATAGATGAAGAAAACTATGCTATTAAGCCAATGAACTGTCCTGGTTCCATTTTGATATATAAATCTAAGATGTTTAGTTATAGAGATTTACCTTTAAGATGGGGAGAACTAGGCTTAGTTCATAGACATGAGCTATCAGGAGCATTGCATGGTCTAATGAGGGTTAGGTCCTTTACTCAAGACGATGCTCATTTATATGTATTGCCATCTCAAGTAAAAGAAGAATTGATAAAAATAATAGAGTTAGCAGATTATATTTACAATGTATTTGGATTTAAGTACCATGTAGAATTATCAACAAGGCCTGAGAAATCCATGGGAAGTGAAGAACAATGGGAAATGGCAACAAATGGCTTAATTGAAGCATTAAAGGCAAAAGAAATAGACTATATCGTAAATGAAGGAGATGGAGCCTTCTATGGGCCTAAAATAGATTTTCATCTAGAAGATGCCATTGGCAGAACATGGCAATGTGGTACAATTCAACTAGATTTCCAAATGCCAGAAAAATTTGATATAACTTATGTTGATAAGGATAATGAAAAGAAGAGACCTGTAATGATCCATAGAACAATATTTGGCAGTATGGAAAGGTTTATGGGAATCCTGATTGAGCACTATGCTGGCAAATTCCCAGTATGGTTAGCACCAGTTCAAGTAACAGTACTTCCAATTTCAGATAGGTTTAATGATTATGCCTATGAGGTTAAAAAAGCACTATCAGATAGGGGAATAAGGGTAGAAGTAGACGATAGGGCAGAGAAAATTGGATATAAGATTAGGGAGGCTCAGCTTCAAAGAATACCTTATATGTTAATAGTAGGAGAAAAGGAAGTAGAGGGTAAATTAGTTTCCGTTAGAAAGAGGGATGAAGGAGATCTAGGCCAAATTTCCCTTGAAGAATTTATAGAAAAAATATTAAAGGAAGTAGAAGATAAGGTAAATTAAAAGTAAAATCTTAAGATTCGACTGGAGAAAATATAAAAAGCAGAAGGAACATATTATGGCTGCATAATATGTTCCTTTAATTTGTTCCATCTGCACAAGGTAAAGGCTTTTGATAGCTTTTAAATATTTCATCTAATTCTTCGCTATCTATAGTCTCTTTCTCCAACAGGACATTTGCTATATGAAGGAGCAAATATTTATTTCCTTGAATAATTTTCTTTGCTTCGTTATACCTTGCATCTGTAATCTTTTTTATCTCTCTCCGGATAATTTCCGAATTGTATTTAATAAATACTTCATCTAAGGCCAGAGTGCCTAAATCACTCATACCGTAGCTACATACCATTTCTCTAGCTATGTTAGTGGCCTTATTTAAATCATCCTTTGCACCTGTAGTTATCTCATTGAAAACTAATTCCTCGGCAGCTCTTCCTGCCAATAAACAAGTAATCTTATTATTTAATTCAGATTTAGTTAATAAATATCTATCTTCATCTGGAAACTTAAGTACATAACCTAAGGCATGGCCCCTAGGGACTATGGAAATTTTTTGTACAATGTCTGTGCCTAAGATCTTAGATACTAGGGCATGGCCTGCTTCGTGTATTGCTACTGTTTCCTTTTCCTTTTTTAAAACAGTAGGATTTTTTACTTCTAGTCCTGCTAATACCCTTTCTATTGCAGCATCAAATTCACTTATAGATATTTGATTTTTATTTTTTCTCACTGCAATAATAGCTGCTTCATTAGCTATATTGGCTAATTGGGCTCCAGATAATCCCATTGTCTTTCTTGCAATAGCTTTTATGTCTATTGATTTATCTAAGGGTTTATTTTTGGTATGGACTTGTAAAATTTGTTCCCTTGCCTTTAAATTAGGATTACCTACATATATGTGTCTGTCAAATCTTCCAGGCCTTAGCAAGGCTTCATCCAATAAATCTATCCTATTGGTTGCACCTATAACTATAACTGTTTCATTTGTATTGAACCCGTCCATTTCTACCAACAATTGGTTCAGAGTTTGGTCTTTTTCATTATTTGAATCTAGGTTTCTCTTTGCTCCTATGGCATCTATTTCATCAATAAATATGATACTTGGTGCTTCCTTTTTAGCCCTTTCAAAAAGGGTACGAACCCTTTTAGCTCCTACGCCCACATATTTTTCAACGAATTCAGAGCCTGAGGCATATAGGAATGTAGAATTAGTTTCTCCAGCAACTGCCTTGGCTAGAAGGGTTTTTCCAGTTCCTGGAGGTCCGTAGAATAAAATACCCTTAGGTATTTTAGCTCCCATTTTTTTATACTTCATTGAGTTGTTGATAAAGTCAATGGTTTCTTGGAGTTCTTCCTTAATTTCTTCTAAACCTGCAACGTCTTTAAAGGATATATCAGATTTATCTCTTTCTTTGCCTGAATCTTTTTCAATGGATAAAACTGAGGGGACTGGCTGTGGCCTACTGTCAGTATTGATGTAGAGAATTAATAGTATTAAAGTAATTACCCACACTGTAAGTTTATCTACAAGCTTTATACTAGACAAACCTTCAGTAGGGAAAAAAGCATCATAAATTAGAGTAAAAGATGCAATTAACCCTAATACTAAAAATAAGAATATTATCCTTTTCTTTTTCAAGTTATCCCCACCTTATTTGATTTTCTAAAAATTAGTGTAACCAATTAAAAGAATTATATAAAAGAAAAAATAATAAAGTTGTGACCATATATAAATAGAGGTATAATAGTAAATATAAGGAAAGGAGAGGTAGAAAGTTGGAAAATGTAAATATAATTAAAAATTTAATTGATAATTATGAAAAGGATATTATAGAGTCTTTGCAAGAAATAATAAAAATTAAATCAGTAGAAGAAGCTGCAAAACCTGGTATGCCCTTTGGTGAAGGGCCCTATAGGGCTTTAGAATATGCCTTAGATTTGTCTGAAAAAATGGGATTTAAGACGAGGAATTTAGATGGATATGCAGGATATGCTGAATATGGCCATGGAGAAGAAACTGTTGGAGTATTAGTTCATCTTGATGTTGTACCTGAAGGTAAAGGTTGGACTTATCCGCCTTACGGTGGTGAAATACATGATGGAAAAATTTATGGCAGGGGTACTACAGATGATAAAGGACCCGCCATAGCAGTTCTTTATGCTATGAAGGCCCTAAAGGAAGCAAATTTGCCCCTTAATAGAAAGATTAGAATAATATTTGGAACAAATGAGGAAACTGGTTGGGGTTGTATGGATTACTATTTCAAACACGAAAAACCGCCTACTATGGCCTTTACTCCAGATGCAGATTTTCCTGTAATCTATGGAGAAAAGGGAATTATAGTATTTGATTTAGTAACCAAACTAGGCTCAAATTACTGCTCCAATATTAAACTAATTGATTTAAAGGGAGGAAATGCTCCCAATATGGTTCCGGATTATGCTGAGGCTGTTTTTGAAATAGAGAATGTAAAGGAATTGGAAGATAAGTTTTATAATTATATAAAAGTCAATAATTTGCCAGCTGAAATCCATATAGAGGACAATAAGGTTAAAATAACAGCTAAAGGCATTTCTGCCCATGGCAGTACACCGGAAAAAGGGGAAAATGCCATATCCTATTTAATGAAGGTCCTTGGCAATATTTTAGAAGGCCAGTGTGATCTATGTGATTTTGTAAATATATACAATGAAAGAATAGGCTTTAAACATCATGGAGAAGGTATAGGATGTGGTTTTGAAGATGATATTTCTGGAAAATTAAACTTTAATCCAGGCCTTATTAAATATGAAGATGGAAAAATCATATTGACCATCAATGTAAGATATCCCATAAAGAGTAGCTCTAGAGAAGTATATGATGGGATTAGAAAGAACCTTGAAGGAACAAATATTGAGTTAATAGAAGGTAAAGGAGATACAAAGCCTCTATATGTGCCTAAGGATAATTTCTTAGTAGCAAAACTAATGGAAGTTTATAGAAAGGAAACGGGTGATACTGAAAGCCAGCCAATTACTATAGGAGGGGGCACATATGCTAGGGTGATGGAAAATGCAGTAGCCTTTGGCCCCATGTTCCCTGGACAAGAAGATGTTGCCCATCAAAAAGATGAATATATTTCTATAGAACATTTAATGAAGATAACTAAGATATATGCACATGCCTTGTACGAACTAGCAAAATAGATTGTAAAAAAACTTTTTCTATTGTTTCAATAGAAAAAGTTTTTTTATTGTCACAAAACTAATAGGGAAATGGTCTTTATATATAGATGATAAAAATATATGATATATGAAAGGGGTGTGGAATTTGGATATAGAGAACTTGGTTAATGAATATGGAGACAGACTATTTAAATATATTTATAGGATGACTAGAAATAAAGAAGATGCAGAAGACATATTACAAGAAGTATTTATTGAAATGATTAGAATCCAGAATCCAAAGAAAATAGATAATATTAAATCCTATTTATATAGAACTTCATATCATTGTACCGTGGAATATATCAATAAAAAGAAAAAAGTTTCTTTTTTGAAAAATCTTAAAGGCAAAATGCCATCAGCAGAAGATGAAGTTTTGCAAAATCATCTAGACCCCATGCTAGAAAAGGGACTTAAACAGTTAAATGATGAAGAAAAGACAATATTTTTATTAAGAGTATTGGAAGAAATGCCCTTTGTGAAATAGCAAGAATAGTAAACTTAAGGGAAAACACAACGAGAAAAAAACATGAAAGAGCAAAAAAGAAATTATCTAGAGTATTTGAATGTAAAGAGGGGGGATATTATGGATATGAGAGGTCTTAAAGAATTTGAATACCTTATAAAAAATGATCCTATTCCAGAGCTTGATAAGGAAAAATTACTACATAAAATACTTCAAAATAAGGGGAAAAATCAAAACTAAGATTTAGGCCTAGAAAAATAATATTGATTTCTTTTTTGACCATATTATTATTTAGCGGATTAGTTTTCGGAGAAGAATTAGCCAAGTTTACTAAGAACATATTTAAAATGCAAATAAACAAAGAAGAAGATAAGCTTTCTTTGTTCAGTAGAGATCCTAGTAATTATCGGAGAATTATAACTTTTGAACCCGGAAGTGAATATCAAAAATTATATACTGAAAAACTAGTTGAAACTGCCAAACTTAAAAGGGAATTGAAGGAAATTGTAGAGCCAGGATGTAGAATATATATCATGGATGATTATGGAATAAATAATTTCGGGGAAATGGTGTCTACAAGCATAGAGTTTATATCGAAGCCTCTTGAATTCGAATCTTTAGAAGAATTAAAGTCCCACTTTGTACCAGAATTTATGACCTTAGGCAATGGTATATTTGGCTATGAATTTGCTGGAAGTGAGGCATTTTATAAGTATGGAAAAGATTTTATTGAGGAATATGAAAACTTTATTGCCATTGAAAAGGAATTGAAGCAAAAATTAGCTAACTCAAATGAGAGGGTGGTATACACTATACCTGAACCTACAACTACTCATTTTGATGAGATTATTATTAAGTATAGAAATAATGATAAAATCCCAATAGAACGAAAGCTGGATCTTCGCATCCGTTATCAGGGAGGGGCAATTGAGAGACCTAGTTTTAGTACTGATTCTATAGAAAAAATTAAGATAGGAAAAGAAGAAGTACTATATAATAAAACTAAGAGGAGTGTATACTATAAAAAAGATGGAAATGTATATCAAATTACATTACCTTATCAATTTAAAAAGAGGGAAATTATCCAACTAATAAAGAGCTTGCATTATTGATTACTCACATTTATATGGATATAGTTAATAAAAATCAATAAATAATAAAAAATGTTTGACAAGATTGCAATTTATGTATATACTGAAAAAGGGTAAGTTAATATGTGTTTAATTTTTAAGTAGAAGTGTCCGCTTCTCACCTTATGGCCTTGCTAATAAGGTTACAACAATGGAAATAGTCTTATTCATAGTAAGATTTGTTTTTGTGAATTTAAGCGGGTATTCTATGCCCGTTTTTATTTTTAGAAATTTTAGGAGGTGCTGGATTATTAAGGAACTTCAGATTAATGAAGAAATTAAGGATAAGGAAGTTAGACTAATCGATGTGGACGGAAAACAGCTTGGAATTCTGCCTATAAAAAAAGCATTGGAGATATCAGAGGAAAAGAGACTAGATTTAGTTAAGGTAGCTCCTACTGCCAATCCACCAGTATGTAGAATAATGGATTATGGCAAATATAAATATGAAATTGCCAAAAAAGAGAAGGAAGCTAAGAAGAATCAAAGGATAATCAATGTAAAAGAAATCCGCTTAACTCCCAACATCGAAGATCACGACTTGAAAGTCAAAGCTAGAAGAGCCATTGAATTTTTGAAAGCTGGAGATAAGGTTAAGGTTACTGTAAGGTTTAGAGGGAGAGAAATGGGACACACAGAAATTGGCTATGAAGTATTAAATAACTTTTCAAAGCTAACTGAGGAAGTAGGAACTGTGGAAAAGGCTCCGAAACTAGAAGGTCGTAATATGACTATGCATTTATCGCCGAAAAACTAAGTAATGGAGGAGGTAAAATTATGGCAAAGATAAAGATGAAAACCCATAGAGGTTCAGCAAAGAGATTTAAAAGAACAGGTACTGGAAAAATTAGAAGATATAAGGCTTTTAAAAGCCATAAAACTGGTAAAAAAACTCCAAAAAGGGTTAGAAATTTAAGAAAAGGTACACTAGTAAGTAAAAGTGATCAAAGAAGAATTGATTCAATGATTCCATAGAAAAACAGTATAGAATAGAGGAGGTAGTATAAATGGCTAGAGTAAAAAGAGCAGTTAATGCCAAGAAAAGACATAAGAAAATACTAAAACAAGCAAAAGGCTATTATGGAGCAAAATCAAAATTATATAGAGTTGCCAATGAAGCTGTAATGAAGTCATTTAACTATGCGTATATAGGACGTAAACAAAGGAAGAGAGACTTTAGAAAACTTTGGATTACCAGAATAAATGCAGCTGCAAGATTAAATGGCATGAGCTATAGCAAATTTATTGATGGCCTAAAAAAAGCAGGTATCCAAATTAACAGAAAAATGCTTTCAGAAATGGCAATACATGACCCAGAAGGCTTTGCTAAATTAGTTGAAATAGCTAAGGGTCAATAGAGATAAAAGTTCCCACCAAGGAACTTTTATTTTTTTAATATAGTATTAGGATTATGGTATACTAGTAAGTAAAAAGAAAAGCTGGTGAATATTATGCTTAAGATAACAAGTGCAAGAAATCCTTTGATTAAGGAAATAAAATCATTGCATAGAAAAAAAGGAAGAATGAAAAACAATGCCTTTATCATAGAGGGAATTAAGATTATAAATGAAGCCATAGAAAATGATTATCCTATTGAAAAGATTCTTTATACTGATCAGCTTTTAGAAAATAGAGAAGGGGTAGATTCTCTTAATAGACTTCAAAATACTTGCAGCTTAATATATGTATCCAGTAATGTCTTCAAAGAAATAAGTGATACGGAAAACCCTCAAGGGATATTAGCTGTTGCCCAGTTAAGGTATAGGACCATTGATGAAATTATACTTGAGAATAATCCATTTTTGTTATACCTTGACGAAGTACAGGATCCAGGAAATATGGGAACCATAATAAGAACTGCAGATGCTTTTAATATAGATGGCATAATAATAAGTCAAGGTTGTGTGGACCCATATAACCCAAAGGTAGTAAGGGCAACTATGGGGTCAATATTTAGAACTCCTTTATATTTTGCTTCTGATGGATTAGATATGCTGAAAGACTTAAGGGAAAAGGGAATAAAAATATATTCCACTTCACTCCAAGGTAGTATTCCCATCTATGATGCAGATTATAATGGAGGCCTAGTCCTTGTTATAGGTAATGAATCTAAGGGAGTTAGAGAGGATATACAGTGTATGTCCAATATATTAATCAAGATACCAATGCCAGGCAAAGCTGAGTCCTTAAATGCAGGTGTTGCAGCCTCAATAATTATGTATGAAGTATTAAAGCAGAGAATGTAATAATTCTTGTGTTTTGAAACCCTAGGTGCTATAATTTAGTAAATACTTAGAAATTATAGCAAAACCATTTATATATAAGGTAAAGGAGTAGGAGATAGAATGGAAAATATGAAAGATATTATGAAGGGAAGATTATTAGAAATCAAAGATGAAGCGTTAAAAACAATTAAAGAAGCCAGGACCTTAGAGGAATTTGAACAGCTAAGGGTTAAATTTTTAGGCAAAAAGGGTGAATTGACTAAGGTTTTAAGGGATATGGGTAAATTGGCTCCGGAAGATAGGCCAATCGTTGGCCAAATTGCAAATGAAATAAGGGATGAGCTTGAGGAAACCATATCTAGTGAAAAAGAAAGGTTAAATAATGAACTAAAGCTTGCTAAGCTTAATAAGGAAAAAATAGATATAACCATTACTAGTAAAAAGAAAAAAGTCGGCCACCGCCATCCCTTAATAGCAACTATTGAGGAATTAGAAGACCTATTTATTAGTATGGGCTTTTCAGTAGTTTCAGGTCCAGAAATAGAAACTGTAGAAAACAATTTTGATGCGTTAAACTCGCCAGAAAACCATCCTTCAAGGGACATGTCAGATACATTCTACATAACTGAAGATATCCTTTTGAGAACCCATACATCTCCTGTTCAAATTAGGGCGATGAAGGAGATGGGGGCACCTCTAAGAATCGTATCTGCAGGAAGAACCTTTAGGTTTGATGATGTAGATGATACTCACTCACCTATGTTTCATCAGCTTGAAGGCTTAGTTGTAGATGAAAATATAAGCATGGCTAATTTAATCCATACTCTAGATATCTTCATAAAAGAACTTTTTGGTCCTGATATGAAGACCAGATTTAGACCCCATCATTTCCCATTTACAGAACCCTCAGCAGAGGTGGATGTTTCCTGTTTCAAATGTAGAGGAAAGGGATGTGAAGCATGCAATTTTACAGGCTGGAGCATGGAGCTTTTAGGCTGTGGCATGGTACATCCTAAGGTCTTAGAATATTGTGGAATAGATTCTGAAAAATATTCTGGTTTTGCCTTTGGCATGGGAATAGATAGGATTACTATGGTTAAATACGGTATAAATGATATTCGTTTATTTTTCGAAAATGATAATAGATTTTTAGAGCAATTTTAGTTACAAAGGAGTGAAAAAATGCTATTACCTATTAAATGGTTGAAGGATTATGTAAAAGTAGACCTTGATACAAAAATGATAGCTGATGGTCTTACTCTATCAGGTTCCCACGTGGAATCTATTATTGGATTAAATAAAGGCATAGATAATGTTGTTGTAGGCAAAATCCTTAGTATAGAAAAACATCCAAATGCTGATAAGCTATTGGTTTGTAAAGTAGATATAGGCAGTGAAACATTACAAATAGTTACAGGAGCTACAAATTTAAAAGAAGGGGATTATGTTCCAGTAGCCAAAATAGGAGCTAAGCTGCCTGGAGGTATAGATATTCAAAAGACTAATTTTAGAGGCATAGATTCCTATGGAATGTTATGCTCCCTAAAAGAATTGGGCTATGAGGACAGTGTCATATCCAAGGAAATGAGGGACGGGATTTTCGTACTTGACAAGGAATACCCCTTAGGCACTTCCATAGTTGAAATACTAGGCTTAGATGATGAAGTTATAGAATTTGAAATAACTCCAAATAGGCCAGATTGTCTTAGCATTATTGGGATGGCAAGGGAAACATCTGCCACCTTTAATATTCCCTTAGAGGAACCAGAAATAAGGATTAACAATGAAGTTGATAGTATTGAGAATTATCTAAATGGTATAGAAGCCCCATCAGAAAACTGCAATAGGTATTATGCTAGGGTAATTAAGGATGTTAAAATAGAACCTTCCCCTCTTTGGATGCAGATCAGGCTTATGGAAGCAGGGGTAAGACCAATTAACAATATAGTAGATATAACAAACTTTGTAATGCTGGAATATGGTGAGCCCCTACATGCCTTTGATTTAGAAACAGTAGCTGGAAGGAAAATAATCGTTAGACAGGCAGAAGAAGGGGAGAAAATAGTCACCTTAGACGGAGTGGAAAGGGAGTTAACTTCAGCAGATTTGGTCATAGCTGATACTGAAAAGGCAATAGGTATTGCAGGAGTTATGGGAGGTTTCAATACTGAAATCACTGATTCTACTAGATATGTATTATTAGAAGGTGCAAACTTTGACAGTAAAAGCATAAGGCTTACTTCTAAGAGGCTGGGTCTTAGAACGGAAGCATCCACCAGGTTTGAAAAGGGTATTGACCCAAACCTATGCCATTTGGCAGTTGATAGGGTGTGTCAGTTAATTGAGGAAATAAACGCTGGTGTAGTAGTTAAGGGCAGCATGGATGTATATAAAAATCCAAGAAAAGAAGAGAGTATCTCCCTAAGACCAAGTAGGGTAAGGAAGATATTAGGCGTAGAACTATCTGAGGATGAAATGGTAGAGTATCTTAACAGACTAGATATTAAGTCAGAAATTGAAGATAACATAATTAAGTCAAAGATTCCTACTTATAGACTTGATATAGAAAGTGAAATAGACTTAGTAGAGGAAATTGGAAGGCTATATGGTTTCCACAATATAGAAAGCAAGCCCTTAATGGGGGCCCTGACTAGGGGAGAAAAGCCCTATGATAAAAAGATAGAGGAATTAGCTAAGGGTATTTTACAAGCTATGGGCCTAAATGAAGCAATGACTTATTCCTTTATTAGTCCAAGGGCCTATGATAAAATTAAGGTTACTGAAGATAGTCCTTTAAGGAAAGTTATTAAGCTATTAAATCCCTTAGGCGAAGATTATAGTGTAATGAGGACTACTTTATTACCAAACATGCTAGAATTATTAAGCAGAAACTACAATCGTGGTGTGGAAGAATGTTATGTATATGAAATAGGAAATATCTTTATACCTAAGGAATTGCCTCTAAAGGAACTGCCAGAAGAAAGAAAAGTTCTTTCCATTGGATTCTATGGCAAGGAAGATTTCTATTTCCTTAAGGAAGTAGTAAATACATTATTGGAGAGCTTAGGTATAAAAGATGTTGAATATATAAGGGAAGAAAATAATCCTAGCTTCCATCCTGGCAGAACAGCCATTGTCTTAGTCGATGGAAAGAATATTGGTATCTTGGGTGAAATTCATATAGACGTTTTGGAAAACTACGAGATGAAGAAAAGGGCCTATGTAGCTCAAATAGATTTCCATGAGCTAGTAAAGTTAGCAAATCTAGAACGAAAATATAAACCACTACCAAAGTATCCGGCAGTATTAAGAGATTTGGCCCTTGTGGTCAAGGAAGATATTTTAGTTGGAGATATAGAAAAGATAATATCAAAGCATGGTGGAGGTTTAATAGAAAATATAGAATTATTTGACATATATAGAGGGGATCCCATTCCTGAAGGTATGAAGAGCGTAGCATTTTCCATAATCTTTAGATCTCATGATAGAACCTTAAGAGACGAGGAAATAAACGAAATTCTAGAAGCTATAATAAAGGATTTGGAAGTCACTTTTGATGCTAAGCTTAGGGCTTAAAAAAAGGGTAGATTTTTCTACTCTTTTTTTAAAAAATTGAAGGAATATACAAATTATTGTCGAATATATATATAAGAAAGTATAAGGGAGATGAGTAAGTTATGACAGAGAAAAAGAAGATTCAAATTGTAATTGATGGTCGTAACTTTACTGTAATAGGAAGTGAACCTGAAGAATATGTAAAAAAAATAGCTAATTATGTAGATAATAAAATTAAGGAAGTTACTAATAAAAACGATAAGCTCTGTCAAACTATGTCAGCAACTTTGGCTGCACTAAATATTGCAGATGAACTTCATAAAACAAAGGCAAAATTAGCAGACTTAGAACGTCAAGCTAGGGATCCTATGGAAAAATATGATGATGTTATTGCTGAATTGGAAAAGTCAAAAACTATAATAAAGGCCTTAGAAATAGAATGCTCAAATTATAAAGACCAGCTGACTAAGATAAAACTAGAACTGGAAGATGCTATTAATGAAAAGGAAAAGTTTAATCAAGCCCTAGAATTAAAGGAAAAGGAATTGTGCGAAAGCCAAAAAATGATAAAATCATTACAGGATAAAATATTCGATAACCAAATTGAGCTAATTGAAACAAAAAAAGAATTAGGAGAAGTATTGAGACGTTTAGATGAAGGAAAAAACTTGTATACTAAGGAGGATGTATAACTAAGTGACAGAAAAAATAGAATTATTGGCACCAGTAGGTAGCTTTGAGGCTCTCTATGCTGCTGTTCAAAATGGTGCCAATGCAGTATATTTAGGTGGGAAAGCCTTTAATGCAAGACATTATGCCTCTAATTTTGATTTTGAGCAAATGAAAGAGGCAGTTAATTATGCCCATTTAAGAGATGTAAAGGTATATGTAACTGTAAATATTTTATTAGACGATACAGAATTGGAAGAAGCCTTAGACTATATTAAATTCCTTTATGAAATAGATGTAGATGGAATTATACTTCAGGACTTAGGCCTGGCAAGCATTATAAGAGACTTCTTCCCAGATTTCCATATACATGGCAGTACTCAAATGACCATTAACAATTTGCCTGGAGCAGAATTTCTCTATGATATGGGCTTTACTAGAGTAGTATTAGCTAGGGAAACTCCTATTGATGACATAAAATATATTCATAATAATACCCCCATTGAACTAGAAGCCTTTATTCATGGGGCTTTATGTATGTCTTATTCAGGGCAATGTTTAATGAGCAGCATAATTGGTGGAAGAAGCGGTAATAGGGGCAGATGTGCACAGCCTTGTAGAATGGTTTATTCCATAGTAGGCAATAAGGGAAATATTCTAAAGAACTGGGACAAAAAATATGTCCTAAGCACTAGGGATTTAAATACCCTAGATAATATAAAAGAAATAATAGATAGTGGCATTATATCCCTAAAAATTGAAGGCAGAATGAAAAGGCCTGAATATGTAGCAACGGTAGTAAGTAAATACAGGAAAGTCATAGATGAGGGCAGAGATAGCCTTAGTTTCGAGGACAGACGAGATGTGGAGCAGATATTTAATAGGGGTTTTACTAAGGGATTAATGTTTGGAGACTTTGGTAAGGATTTCTCCTCCATAGATAGGCCGGATAATAGGGGTATCCTAGTTGGCAAAGTTATTGATGTAGACAAGTATAAAGTCTATATTTTACTTCAGGATGATGTAGGACAAGGAGATGGTATAGAACTAGTAACTGCCAATGGTGAATATAAGGGAACAATAGTGCCATATAAAGGGAAAAAGGGTTCTACCCTCGTTATAGAAAAACCAGGATATATTTTGAAGGATTCCCTAGTTTATAAAACGTCCAGTATAGATTTACTGAATAGGGCCAAGTTAAGCTATAACAAAGAAAATATAAAACATCCCATAGATATGGAAGTAGAAATAAAAATAGGCAAAAGGCCTACACTAAGGATGAAATATGAGGAAAAAATAATAGATGTAGAAATAGAAAAAATAGTAGAAGAGGGCCAAAAAGTTAAGTTGACTGAAGAAAAGGTAGTAGAGCAGTTATCAAAGCTAGGAGATACTGTCTACACTTTAAACAGTATAAGTGTAAACCTGGACGATAATTCATATTTACCAGTATCTGTCCTCAATCAATTAAGGAGAGAGGCTACTGGGAAATTAGATAAGCTATTAATGAATAAGAATAATAGGCCGCCAATTGATGAAGACTCTTATAGAAAAAAGAAGAGGGAGTTTTTCAACTATAAGAAGATTAACAGGAAAATGGACAATAGTATAAGCGTTAAGGTAAGTAGCATAGAGCAATTTAACCAACTGGATTTAAATAAGTTAGATAGGATTTATTTAGGCTTTTATAACGATTTAGATTTAGTCTTAGATAAAATCAATAGTTTTGGCAAAGAAATATTTATATGGACAGATAAAATATTATATCAAAGGGACTTAGAGCATATTGGGGAGTTAATAGAACCTATTAAAGATAAGATCCATGGAATTTCTGTATCAAATCTAGGTAGTTTAAAATATTTTAAAGATAGGTTTGAGCTAAAAATCCATGGTGATATAGGGCTTAATGTATTTAATAGTTCCACTATAAATTATCTAAATAAAATTGGCTTAGATAGTATAACCTTATCTCCTGAATTAAATTTTTCTCAGATTGCAAGAATAAATGAGAAATCCAATGGCATTAATGAAGTAATAGTATATGGATATTTACCCCTTATGATAACTAGGTATTGCCCCATGTCTGTTGTTAAGGGATGTAAAGATGATAAGAATTGTAATTCATGTAGTTTAGCCAATGGATATGGATTAAAGGATAGGTTGGGTAAGACCTTTTATACAGAAAGAAAACAAGGTTCATCAACTATTTATAATTCAGTACCTCTCTTTGTATTAGAGGAATTAAAGGAAATTTTTAGCAAGGGTATTTCTATGGCACGCCTAGATTTTACCATTGAAAAGGATAATATAAGGGAAATTCAGGCTATTCACTATGATTATAGTAAAGGCCTAGTAAGCGAAGATGAAGTAAAGGAATATGCCAATAGATTTAAAGAAAATAATGATATAACTAAGGGGCACTTCTTTAGAGGTGTTATGTAATGGAGTGATTAAATGAAGGAGAAAACATTAAAAACTTTAGAATATTATAAAATAGTAGAGCTCTTGGTTGAAAAGGCTGAATCTAGTCTAGGTAGGGAAAAAGCAAAAGAAATAAGACCTTTAACAGACATAGATGATATAGAATATCTTCAAAGAGAGACTGAAGAAGCCTATTCCCTTATAATCAAAAGGGGCAATCCTCCTTTGTTTGGAATCTATAATATAGGTCCAGAAGTAAGAAGGGCAGAAATGGGAGGGGTTCTTAGTCCTGGTAGTCTATTAAAAATAGCCGACTCCCTTCGAGTATCAAGGACATTAAAGGGCTATATGAGAGAGACAAAGGAAGATAAGGCCTCTAGTTATCCAATAATTGAAGGCCTAGTGGATGATTTAAGGGTATATAGGCATATTGAAGAAGAAATAGATAATGCAATAGTTTCAGAAAATGAAATTTCAGACAACGCTAGCCCAGCTCTGCGCAGCATTAGAAAACAGATAGCTAGCAAAAATGAGGCTATAAAGGACAAATTAAATGCCATAGTAAATTCCCAAAGCTATAGAAAATACTTACAGGATAGCATAATAACAGTTAGGGAAGGTAGATATGTTATTCCAGTAAAGGCGGAAAACAGGGGGAATGTGCCTGGCCTAGTTCATGATATGAGTGGAAGTGGCGCAACCCTTTTTGTAGAGCCTATGGCAGTAGTTCAATTAAATAATGAGTTGAGGGAACTGGAATTAAAGGAAAGGGAAGAAATAGAGAGAATTCTAAAATCCCTATCAAATCTTGTAGCAGAAGAAGCAGAAGGTATCATAAATAATCAAAAAATCCTTCAAGACCTTGATTTTATATTTGCTAAGGGAAAACTAGCCTTAGACATGAGAGCTACTAAGCCAATACTCAACAATAGGGGATATATTAATATTAAAAAAGGAAGGCATCCCTTATTGAAAGTGGAAAAAGTAGTTCCCATAGATATATACTTAGGAAAGGATTTTACTTCTCTTATAATTACAGGACCTAATACAGGAGGGAAGACAGTTACTTTAAAAACTGTAGGCTTGCTTACTTTGATGGCCCAATCTGGCCTTCATATTCCTGCAGACTTTGATTCGGAAATAGCAGTATTTAATCAAGTCTTTGCAGATATTGGGGATGAACAGAGTATAGAGCAATCCTTATCTACCTTTTCATCTCATATGGTAAATATAGT
Organism: Tissierellia bacterium; assembly: GCA_012735245.1. GTDB lineage: Bacteria > Bacillota > Clostridia > Tissierellales > Tissierellaceae > JAAYFT01. The sequence goes on along the minus strand of JAAYHU010000098.1, from coordinate 1,825 downwards.
AGACATATTGGAAAATCTGGAATACAATAGTTTAATCTTATTCGATGAATTAGGTGCAGGGACAGATCCTACAGAAGGGGCAGCCTTGGCCATGGCCATTTTAGATCATTTACTTAAATTAAATGTAAGGACCATTGCAACTACCCATTATAGTCAATTGAAAATATATGCCCTTACAACTGAGGGCGTTAAAAATGCCTCTGTTGAATTCGATGTAGAAACCCTAAGTCCTACTTACAAGCTCTTAATAGGGGTTCCAGGAAAATCAAATGCCTTTGAAATATCCAGGAGACTGGGTTTAAGTGAAAATATAATAGATTATGCCAGGACCCTAATTTCTAAGGAAAACATTGAATTTGAAGATGTTTTACAAGCAATAGAAAGGGACAGGTTGGCAATAGAAGAAAATAGGGCTGTAGCAGAAAAATATAGGCTAGAGGTAGAAAGATTAAAAGAAGATTTGGCTAAGGAGAAAGACAAAACTAAGGAAATGAGGGACAAAATCATCCAGAAAGCCAAGGAAGAAGCCAGAAGTATCCTAAAACAAGCTAAGGAAGAAGCAGATGGGATAGTTAAAGAACTAAGGAGTATTTCTGCAGAAATTGAAAAAGATAGAAGTAGAAGGATTCAAGAAGCACAGGAAAAATTAAAGGAAAAATTAAATAAAATTGAGGCGGAAGTATCTGATAATATTTTCAATGTAAAATCTAACAAGCCTCCGAAGGACTTAAAAGTAGGAGAAACAGTAGAGGTACTAACGTTTAATCAAATGGGTACTGTCTTGGAAGAACCTGATGAAAATGGAAATGTTAAAGTGCAGGTTGGCATAATGAAAATTAATGCTCACATTTCTACTTTAAGGCGGGGAGAAAAAGAAGAGGAAGCTCAAATCCGTGGCAGTATAAAGAGTATCATGGGTTCCAAGGCCAAGGATGTAAAACCTGAAATAGATTTAAGGGGCAAAAACTTAGATGAAGCTTTCCTAGAGTTGGATAAGTATTTAGATGATGTTTATATTGCAGGAATGAAGGAAATAAGCATAATTCATGGGAAAGGAACTGGAGTTTTAAGGGACGGTATACAGGGATATTTAAAGAGCCATAGAAATGTTAAATCCTTTAGACTAGGCAAATATGGGGAAGGCGGAGACGGAGTTACAATAGTAGAAATGAAATAAAGGGCATTTAAAAGATACTTATATAGAATCTATATAAGTATCTTTTTTGTAGTTTTTTTGAATTAGACAAGTTTTACTATGGATTTGTTAGAAAATTATTATATAATATATTAAAAAATGCTTCTATTGTGGAGGTGAATGGCTTGACGACATCTAGCAGGATAGAGGAAATAAAGCGTCAACGACAAAAAGAAATAAAATTTAAAAAGAATCAAAAGAAATACTTTTATATCGTAGCACTTATATCCTTGATTATTCTCTGTTATTTTATTAGCAACAATATAACTTATGCCTTTACTTGGTTTATTGGAATCATAATTGGGATAACCATGCAAAGGTCTAGATTTTGTTTTGCTGCAAGCTTTCGTGATCCAATTATGGTGGGAACCACATCACTGTTTAGGGCAGTAATTCTTGGATTAATGATCTCTACAGTTGGATTTGGAATTTATCAATATATATCCCTTAGCAATATGGAGGCCTATTCCGTAATGGATGTACCCGGTCAAATTTATCCTGTTGGAATTCATACTATTATTGGAGCCATTATCTTTGGCATAGGCATGGTAATAGCAGGAGGATGTGCCACTGGAACTTTGATTAGGATTGGAGAAGGCTACTTAATGCAAGTGGTAGTTTTTATTGGCT
>JAAYHU010000010.1 GCA_012735245.1 Tissierellia bacterium | reverse complement strand
TCTATATGATATTGCCAGAACAGTATTTTTAATAGAATATACACCTCTACCAAAAGACATAGAAAATAAGGAAGGGCTTTTACAGTTAAAAAAATCATTGGCAGACTTATATCTTATGGAAATGGATGTTAGTAGGGAAGAGATAAAAGATTATTTACTAGTGATAGGCGAAGCCAGAAGGGGAGAATGTCCTCATGAGTATTATATTTGTGACTTGGAAAGCTAACAAATAGGATAGGTTTGATACTAGGGCTGTGAAAAAGGGGGAAAGGGTAATGGGATATAAAAAATCAAAAGTTTGGCTTATTTCAATAGGGCTTATTTTATTTATTATAGCTACATTACTAACTTTGACTAAAAGGCGAGACAAGGATGTATATATGGGGAAATTAAAACTTGCCTATGAAGGTTATATAGAGGGAATAGAATTTGGCATTGGCAGCTCTGGAATAGAGGTAGCCAAAAAATGGGGAGCCCCAATGGAATCCGATTATTTTGCAGGAGGCCTTTTCATGAAATATGGGGATGCCATTTTTTTCACAGATGGCTATATAGATGAAAATAAAAATTATATTTATGGAAGTATAAATGAAATTTGTACAAATGAAGGTTTTGGAATTCATGCTGGGATGAGTATAGATGAGTGTTAATATCTTAGGTCAACCAAATGGGATGGATATTTATGATGAGTTGAGGGATGATCCAGAGAGCAGGTTCGCCAATAACCTATTTATATATTATTATGCCAGAGATTATACCCTGAGTATTTGTTGTGATGAGGCCTCAAAGTTAGTACAGTATATAGAATTAGATACCCACTGGAAAAACCCCTATATTTTAGATGGTAGTTTTTTAGTACTTACAGATTTAGAAAAAGATGCTTATAAGAGGTTTACTGATGATTACAACGAAAATGAACTTACTTTCCTCAGTCCCATATCATCTTCAATGAAGGAGATGTAAGTGGATTTTTAGAATTTGAAATAAGCGAACGCAATGTAAGGATTTTTGATCCCTGTTACTGTGCCACTGGAATTTTACCTGAAGCAGATGAAATAGAAGGTGATTATGAAAAATGGCCAGAAATATTAAGAGGCATTTTAAAAGGCTATGATAAGATTGTAAATTTATCACCCTGGGAAAAGGAAGCAATTCCCTATGTAATATATTCTATTCAAATGATTTTCATAGCATGGTTATTTGACAATGAATCATATAAAAGCTTAGCCATGAGAAATAGAGAAATGCTTGTGTGGATATGGGAAAACAGGGACAAGGCTTTTGAAAGAATATTTTAAACACCAAAAGAGCTAATTCTGCTCTTTTGGTGTTTTTATCTTAAAAGGCTGGTACTACAGCACCTTGGTAGGTTTCCTCAATATATTTTCTAACTTTTTCTGATTGTAATGCCTTCAATAGCTTTACGAATTTGTCTTCATTTTCTTGTCCAGCCTTTACTGCTACTAAGTTAGCATAGGGGGATTCTCCACCTTCTACTATAAGTCCGTCTTTTACCGGGTTAAGGCCAGCTTCTAAGGCATAATTTCCATTGATTACAGCTCCATCAACATCATCTAAGGTTACAGGTAAAATAGCAGCTTCAAGGGCTTGGAATTTAAGGTTCTTAGGATTTTCAACTATGTCCACCTCTGTTGCATTTACTCCTACTCCTTCTTTTAGTTTTATTAAGCCATTGGCTTCAAGTAGAAGCAAGGCTCTTCCACCATTTACAGTATCATTTGGAATACTGATTGTTGCACCATCAGGCAATTCATCAACAGACTTATATTTATTGGAATATAGGGCCATTGGTTCTATATGGACCTTGCCAAGGGAAACTATATCCAGTCCTTCTTCAGCCACATGGTTATTTAAATAAGGTTCATGCTGGAAGAAATTTGCATCCAATTCACCACTATCAAGGGATAGGTTTGGGGTTATATAATCGGTGAATATTACAATTTCAACTTCAACACCTTCTTTTTTCAAATCGTCAACTACCAATTCAACTAGCTTTGCATGGGGTTCCGGTGAAACTCCTATTTTAATCTTTTCTAGTTCTGTACTATTTGAAGAACATCCAATCAATAGGGATAATGACAATACTAAGATCAATGCAAGTGATAATACTTTTTTCAATTTAACTCCTCCTTAATACTTAATTTATTTTTTATTTACTAATTTTGAAAGCTTATTTCCTAAAAATTGTATTCCTTGAACTAAAAGTATAATTAGTAAAATAGAAGCTATCATTATATCTGTTTTGCGACTATATAGTCCAAAGCGGATAGCTAAATTGCCTAAACCACCTCCTCCTATAGCGCCGGCCATGGCTGAATATCCAATTAGATTTATTATAGTAAGGGTTATACCTGAAACAATAGATGGAAGTGATTCCGGTATTAAAACCTTTAATACAATTTGGGGAACGGTAGCTCCCATAGCAAGGCTGGATTCAATTACACCCTTTGGCGTTTCCTTAAGACTACTCTCCATAACCCTGGCAACAAAAGGGGCAGCGGCTATGGAAAGGGGCACAATAGTTGCAGTAGTACCTATAGTTTTCCCAACTATTAGTTTTGAAATGGGAAAGACTATGATCATCAGTATAATAAAAGGAATAGACCTTAATACATTTATTATTCCTCCTAAAACCTTGTTAAACATGGGCTTTTCCCATATATTATCCTTTTCTGTAATGACTAAAAGCACTCCTAAGGGAAAGCCTAATAGTATGGAAAAAACAGTAGATACTGAAACCATATATATAGTTTCTAATAAGGACGGTATAATTAAACCAGCCATTATATCACCTCCACATGTACATTTTCATTTTTTAAGAATAACATGGCATTATTAATTTCATCTTCTTCACCTATTAACTCCAGGGTTAGGTTGCCTATGCTAGTTGAATGTAATCTGTTAATATTGCCTGATAGGATATTTACATCTACGTTGAAATTTCTAATAACTTTTGCGACTATGGGTTTTTTAGCACTATCACCTAAAAAGCTTAATCTAATGATTTTTCCTTTATAGTTTTTTGGGTCTATAATCTCCTCTTCAACGTTTCCCTGCAGTGAATTAATAAAACTATGGGCAATTTTAGTCTTTGGATTTTTGAATAGGTTTTCTACAGTATTGACCTCGACTATTTCACCCTTATCCATAATGGCTACCCTATCACAGATCTCCTTAACTACTTCCATTTGATGGGTAATCATCACAATGGTAATGTTAAATTCATCCCTTACCTTCTTAAGTAATTCCAATATGGATTTTGTAGTCTTTGGATCCAAAGCAGAAGTGCCTTCATCGCTTAGTAAAATCTGAGGGTTATTTGCAATTGCCCTGGCAATTGCAACTCTTTGTTTTTGGCCCCCGCTTAACTGGCTAGGGTAGGAATATTTCTTATCTACTAAATCCACATATTCAAGGAGCTGGTCTACCCTAGCATCTATTTGCTTTTTACTTAGTTTTTCAAGCCGTAAAGGAAAGGCAATATTTTCGTAGACTGTTTTTTGGCTCAACAGGTTAAAATGTTGAAATATCATACCTATATTTTTCCTTGCCACCCTTAAATCTTCCTTGTTTAGGTTAGTTAAATCTACACCCTTAATATAGATTTTTCCTTCAGTAGGTTCTTCAAGCCTATTTATACATCTGATTAAAGTGGACTTGCCTGCACCACTTAAACCGATGATGCCAAAAATTTCTCCCTTGTTGATTTTTAAAGAAACATTTTTCACTGCCTCTAATTTATCTTTTCCATTATTGAAGACCTTAGTTATATTAGCAAGTTCTATCAATTCCTTACCTCCTTTTCAGTTCCCAATTTTTTCGTGAAACTAAATATTCTTATCTTCAAACAAGACGACAGCTTTTTCAATTAACAATAAAAAAAGCTTTCATCACTTTGCAATGCAAAGGGACGAAAGCTTCGTGTTACCACCCTTAGTTCGTACTGTCCTCGCGGTACAGTACCTCATCGAGTACGCAGGACAAAGTCCATCAATACTCTAGCACTGTAACGTGTGCCCACGTGAATGCCTAAAAAATTCGACACTCCTGCTCCGAGGCCATCTTCAGATTGCTATCCTCTGCTTCTTCTCACCAACCGAAGCTCTCTGTATGAGTATTCACAATCCTACTCTCCTCTTCAAAGCATTTAAAAGAACATATAAAGGATTTACTAATATTTAATACAAAAGTATAACGTCAAATTTTTCTTTGTCAAGTAAAATTTTAAAAAAATTTTAAAAGGAACAGAAAAGTCCTATTTTTCTCTTTTAAATATAGGACTTTCCTGCAATGGGTTGGGAAAAATCATTTTTATCAACTATTTTAAAACAGTATTAGTACCAATCTAAGAAGTCATGGATTTCATCTGGGTCATTAAAATAGTACTGAGAACTTGTGAAAATATTGTTAGTCAAATTAATATAAGCATCTGGCCGTCTTGGGTTTAGGTGGTCTAAATTGGAAAAATCTGTATTCATCAGGTCTTCAGACTCATAATAGTCATGCCATTTATTGAAAACATTTATATCCGGAATTTTTTTCATCTCTCTTACCTCCCAATTTAGTTTTTCCAATTTATTTATATATATTTATAAATCTTTTCCTAGAATAAAAAAGACATTTTGACAAACAATAATTAAGAGCAAAAATTTATCAATAGGGAAGGAGAGATTCTGTGGCACTTAAAAATACTTTAAATTTAACCAACGTAACCCAACAAGAATTAAACTGTGTTAAGGAAATTGCTTCAAACCATTTAGTCATGAGCAGCAAATTTTCCATGTATGCAAATCAGGTTCAAGATCCTCAATTAAAACAAATGCTTCAGCAGCAAAGTTCAGATGCTCAAACTACTGCTACTAATTTAATAAATTCATTGAAATAAGGAGGTAAGGAAATGTACGAAAGGGACATAGTTAATGATCTTTTAGCAGGTACTAAGGCCAGCATAAATGCTTATACAATGGCTATACAAGAATGTTCAAATCAGCAGTTGAGATCAACTTTTCAGACTTTAAGAAATGAAGCGGAGCAATTCCAATATCAATTGTACCAAATAGCAGAACAAAAAGGTTATTATACTCCTGCACCACAGGCCAATAAAAACGATGTAAATCAAATAAAAAGCTCATTGCAAGCTGCAGTAAACAATACTAGCCAAATGAGTCAAATGAGATAGGCATTACCCCCTGACTAGGTGTCTTAGTCAGGGGGTTGTTTATAAAAAAACATAGACATTTTATCTTATCTATGATATCCTATAAAAAAATATACCTTTAATCTAATCCAGAGAGGTTAGGAAGGGTTACAAATACGTACGTGCTATTAGTGTGCCTTCCTACGGGAAGGCTTTTTCCATGTAATCCTTTAAAGGGTGCAGTCGTGAAGGAGGTTTTAAAATGTTAAAGGGTAGGCATCTAATTGACCCCCAAGATTTTACTGTGGAAGAACTTGATGAGATTTTCTCATTGGCAGAAGAAATCATCAAAAATCCAGAGGATTTTGCCCACACATGCGAAGGTAAAATCTTAGGAACCTTATTTTACGAACCAAGTACTAGGACCAGACTTAGTTTTGAGACTGCCATGCTCAGACTAGGTGGTAAAGTAGTTGGTTTTTCTGAGCCCAGTTCTAGTTCAGTTGCTAAGGGAGAAAACTTGCCTGACACCATAAGAACTGTGGGTTCATATACAGACATCATTGCAATGCGCCACCCAAAGGAAGGAGCTCCCAAGTATGCGTCACAATTTTCCCCTGTCCCATTAATTAATGCTGGTGATGGTGGCCATCAACATCCTACTCAGACCCTAACAGACCTATTAACAATTAAAATAGCCAAGGGTAAAATTTCTAATCTAACCATTGGGCTTTGCGGCGACCTTAAATTTGGTCGAACAGTTCATTCCCTAATTAAAGCCATGTCCAGATACGAAAATATAAAATTTATACTTATTTCCCCCAATGAATTGCAGATTCCCAAATATATAAAAACTGAGGTATTAGATAGAAAACTAATAAACTATATTGAAGTTGAAAGGCTTGAAGATGTCATCGACAGCTTGGATATACTATATATGACTAGGGTGCAGAAAGAAAGGTTTTTCAATGAGGCAGACTATATTAGATTAAAGGATAGTTATATACTGGATAGGGAGAAACTCAAGAGTGCAAAAAAAGATCTAACTATTTTACATCCACTGCCAAGGGTTAATGAAATAAGCATGGAGGTAGATAGTGACCCTAGGGCCTGGTATTTTAAACAGGTGAAATTTGGTATGTTTGTTAGAATGGCACTTATAGCAAAACTTTTGGGGGTGAGCTAGATGTTAAATATAAATAGTATAACCAAGGGTATAGTTATAGACCATATAAAACCAGGATATGGTATTAAAATATTTGAGTATCTAAAATTAGATAAGGCTAATTTTACAGTGGCATTGATTATGAATGCCACAAGTAGAAAGTATGGGAGAAAAGATATGATAAAGATTGAAAACGTAATAGACTTAGATTTGACTATGTTGGGGTTTATTGATCCCAATATTACCATAAACATCATTGAAGATGAAAAAATCGTAGAAAAGATAAATCTATCCCTGCCAGAAAAGGTTGAAGGAATTATAAAATGCAAAAATCCCAGATGTATTACTTCGGAAGAAAAGGGAATTATTCATAAATTTGTTTTACTAGATGAAAATAAGGGGATATATAAATGTGAATACTGTGATCAGATTTATTCCTGGGAGGGGTAAAATGGAGGTCCTAATTAAAGGTGTAAGGATAGTAGATGAAACTAAGGATTTTATGGGGGATTTATATATAAAAGATGGCAAAATAGAGGATTTTGGAAAAGACCTGAACTTTGATTGTGAAATTATAGATGCTAAGGGTTTAACCCTGATGCCTTCCTTTATCGACTTACATGCCCATTTTAGGGATCCAGGTTATACCAATAAGGAGGATTTATATACAGGTAGCTTAGCTGCCCTAAGGGGGGGCTATACCCTAGTAAACCTAATGGCCAATACTAAGCCAGTCTGTAGTTCTATGGATATAGTAGACTATGTACTAAAGAGGGGAAAAGAACTGGACTTAGTAGACCTTCACCAAGTAGTATCAATTACTAAGGATTTTGATGGACACACCCTTAGTCATTTAGACAGCCTAGATGAAAGGGTAAAGTTCATATCCGATGATGGAAAGGGGATTAAGTCAAATATAGTCATGTATAAGGCCATGTTAAAAGCCTTAGAAAAGGGCTTAACTATTATGGTCCATGGAGAGGATGAGGACTTAACTCCCATCGATTATAGGATATCTGAAAATATCATCACCCTTAGAGATATTTACCTATCAAAGGAGACGGGAGCAAGGCTCCATTTATGTCATGTAAGTACCAAGGAGGCCATTGAAGAAGTTAGAAGGGGAAAGGCCCAGGGGGCAAATATAAGCTGTGAAGTGACCCCCCATCATATAGCCTTATGGGATAATGACTATAAGGTAAATCCTCCTATAAGGTCAAAAGAAGATGTAGATGCTTTAATAGAAGGAATAATAGATGGGACTGTAGATGCCATAGCTACTGATCATGCCCCTCATACGGAGGAAGACAAGCTTAGGGGGGCTCCTGGCTTGTCTGGACTTGAAACTGCCTTTTCCGTATCTTATACCACTTTAGTAAGGACTGGTAGAATCGACTTAAGTAAGCTTTCTAAGTTAATGTCAGGAAACCCAGGCAGGATAATGGATGTAAAGAAGGGGAAGATAGAAAGGGGCTATGATGGTGATGTGGTTCTAATAGATTTGGAAAAGGAAATTGTAGTAGATAGGGGGAAATTTTTATCCAAGGGAAGGAATACCCCCTTTAATGGAATGAAGTTCTATGGTGAAGTAAAGATGACCATAAAAAATGGGGTAATCAAATATTCTGCCCCTTAGGAGGTGAGACTGTGATTATAGATAGGCTCTATGAGGAAGTTGAAAAAAAGGGTAATGTCTGTGTTGGATTGGATACTAGCTTAGACTATATTCCTGAAAAGATGAAAAGGAGATATGGGGATATTGATGAGGCTATATTTCAGTTTAATAAAAGGATAATAGATTGTACTTATGATATAACTGCAGTTTATAAATTGCAGATTGCATTTTATGAAGCCAATGGATTGCGAGGACTGTTTGGATATATGAAGACTTTAAACTATCTAAGGAGGGTTAAAGCCTTAGCCATAGGAGATATAAAAAGGGGAGATATTAGTTCCACTGCTGAAATGTATGCCAAAGCTCATTTTGAAGGAGATTTTGAAGTAGATTTTATAACCTTAAATCCCTATATGGGATTTGATAGTTTAACCCCATATTTTAAATATCTAGATAAGGGTAATAAGGGGATTTTTGTCCTGCTTAGGACCTCTAACCCTGGTGCTAAGGATATAGAATATTTAAAGGTAGATGGTAAACACCTTTACTATCATGTTGGAGATAAATTAGAGGAGTTAGGTGAAAAATATATGGGCAGTTCAGGCTATAGCCTAATAGGTGGAGTAGTAGGTGGTACCCATACAGATGAAGCCATAGAAATAAGAGAAAGGTATAAAAATATGTATTTCCTAATACCTGGTTATGGAGCTCAAGGAGCAAGAGGGAAAGATGTAAGCCTATACTTGAACAAGGGCAATGGTGGAATTGTAAACTCTTCAAGGGGAATTATTACTGCCTATATGAAATATGATGATGGATATAAGAAGTTTGAAGAATATACAAGGGAAGCTGTACTTAAGATGAGGGAGGATATTGGTTTTGAAGGATAGTTATAGGAAAGGAATTGTTTTTTCCAATACTGAAATTAGTCCTAATATATATGAATTAGTCTTAGAAGGAAATTTTCAAGGTATTCCAGGTCAATTCTATATGTTAAGGAGTTGGGAAGGAACGGATCCCTTCCTTCCAAGACCCCTTAGTATTGCAGACATAGACAGTGGGAGGATTAAGTTTTTGTACGAAGTAAAAGGGAAGGGGACCCATATAATTTCTAAGCTAAAAAAGGGTGATGGCTTAAGCCTCCTAGGCCCCTTAGGCAATGGATTTGATTTAAGTCAGGCAGGTAAAATTGCCTTAATATCTGGAGGCATAGGGATTGCTCCAATGCTATACCTAGCCAAGAACCTGTCCGGGGAAATTCATATTTTTAGCGGGTTTAGGAATAATGCTTATTTTTTAGATCAAATTAGGCCATATGTGAAAACCGTAAATATAGCCACAGAAAATGGCAGCCTTGGACATAAGGGGCTTGTAACGGATTTATTTGATCCTGGAGATTTTGACTTAGTTTATGCCTGTGGACCTATGCCCATGATTAGGGCTGTGGTAAATATATGTAAGGCTAGGGTGCCAGTATTTGTTTCCATGGAAAACCGCATGGCTTGTGGAATAGGAGCCTGCCTTGGCTGCACCATAGAAACTGTAAGGGGAATAGAAAGGGTATGTAAGGAAGGGCCTGTCTTTAAAGGGGAGGAGGTAGTTTTCAATGACTAAGGTTGATATATTAGGAGTTGAATTGAAAAATCCTGTTATAGCTGCCTCTGGAACCTTTGGATTTGGTAGAGAATTCGATGAATACTTCCCCATAGAAAGCTTAGGGGGCATATCTACAAAGGGCCTTACATTGAATAAAAGAGACGGGAACAAGGGCATTAGGATATATGAAACAGCCTCTGGCCTTATGAACAGTATAGGCTTGCAAAATCCAGGAGTTAAGGGATTTATAGAAGATGAGCTACCCTTTTTAGAAAGTAAGGATATAGTTATTTTAGCAAACTTAGGTGGCAGCACCATAGAGGAATACTTAGAAGGAATTGAACTATTGAATAACACTTCTATTCATTTCATAGAACTGAACATCTCCTGCCCCAATGTAAAAGAGGGGGGAATGGCCTTTGGAATTAAATGCAGCAGTGCGGAAGAAATAGTTAGAGAGGCCAAAAAGGTGGCTAAAAAGCCCTTAATTGTAAAATTATCTCCCAATGCGGAGAATATTCAAGAAATGGCCTACTCTTGTGTAAAGGCTGGAGCAGACGGGCTTTCCTTAGTCAATACCTTCAATGCCCTAGCCGTAGATATTTACAGAAGAAAACCCGTCTTTGAAAATATAACTGCTGGCCTTTCTGGCCCCTGTATTAAGCCCATAGCCCTTAGGATGGTTTATGAAGTCAGCCAGGTAGTAGATGTACCTATAATCGGAATAGGTGGAATTGTAAACTGGAAAGATGCCATTGAGTTTATTATGGCAGGAGCCACAGCAATACAGGTAGGCAGTGCCAATTTTATAAAGCCAGATATTATGGTAGATATAATCAATGGGATTCAGGAGTTTATGAGGGAAGAAGGTATCAAATCCCTGGATGAAATAAGGGGAATCATATAGCTTGGAGGGATTAAGGTGGTTTTAGATCTATTAAAGGAATCCGATGCCTTACTTGAGGGACATTTTCTGTTGTCATCGGGAAAGCATAGTGATAAATATGTACAATGTGCTAGACTTTTGCAATACCCAGACAAGGCAGAAAAGGCCTTGGCTGTAGTAGTAGAAAAGCTTAGAGACTTGGATATAGACTTAGTTGTAGGCCCTGCCATGGGCGGTATAATAGTGGCCTACGAGCTAGGCCGTCAGCTAGGTAAACCTGCCATATTTACAGAAAGAGAAGATGGAGAGATGAGGTTAAAAAGAGGTTTTCATATAGAAAAGGGGCAAAGGGTTCTAATAGCAGAAGATGTGGTTACCACAGGGAAATCAGCCTATGAAGCCATTAGGGTTGTAGAAGCTTATGGCGGAATTGTATTAGGTATAGCCTGTATAGTGGATAGATCTAAGGGAGATATTGAATATCCCTTGTATGCAGGTACTAAGTTGGAAATAAATACTTTTGAAAAAGAAGCTTGTCCCTTATGTAAAGAAAATCTTCCAGTAGTAAAACCAGGAAGTAGAAAAATACTATAATATTTAAAAGGCAAGTATACAATGAAATTAATAATTAAGATTTTAATAGAGGATGATTTATTCAATCCTCTATTTTTGTTTATATAAATGGACCTCATGGTTTCACTTTTTTTCCACTATAGAATTTAAAGTTTTTTTCAGAACAATCTTCTTTTTTTCATATGAGCCCCTCCGGTAAATAGTATTTGCAAAAAAATTAATATAAACTTAAATCATTTATTAAGATTAGAAGGGCGGATTAAAATATTTAATTAATAAATTAAAATATTTAAGGAATAACCTTAAAAAAATTAAAAAATATATTGACATATTTAAGGATTAATACTATTATATTTTTAGTGGCGCCAATAAAATTCAAAATTCATAATTATGACAAAGTTGTTGAAAGGGGTATAGAATTGAAAGAGCTTTTACTGAAAAGAAAACCAAGATTTCTATTATATGTTTTAGCTTGCTTGCTTCCAGTAATCGATCGGTCTCTTATTAACTTTGCCATAGCATTGCTAATAGGTAGTGTTCAGGTTGGGAGTATGGATTACTTCATCAAGATTTCCCTGATAACACTTGGCCTTGTCATATTGGGAGTTGTATTATTTATTATATCTAGATTTATGAGGATTTCCTTTATGAGGGATACCCTTTTAGATGTAAGGATTTTAGCCTTTGATAAGATTATAAATTCTTCATATAAACATTTTAGCCAAAAATCTAAGGATACATATATATCTAATCTTATAAATGATATCAACATAATTGAAAGGGACTTTTTCCTATCCCTAATCAATATTATTTACAATATTGGGGTATATGTAGTTTCGTTGACTATAATTGCCTTCCTAAATATTAAGTTTGCATTAATGGCATTTTCAGCATCTATTATATTGTTTATAGTAAGCAAGTCTTTTGAAAAAAGGACTATATCACTACAGGAAAAGGTATCTGAAGAAAATGAAAAATTTGCAGTAGATATGTCTAATACCTTCAATGGCCTTGAAATATTAAAATTAAATAGAATAGAAGATGAATTTCTCTCTAAGGCTTTAAAATCTGTAACTGGCCTTGAAAGGAAGAAATTAGACTACAATATTTATACAGATGGGCAAAGAAAGATAATGGAACTATTAGGTTCGACTTTTATGCTTATTTCCTTAGTATATTTAGCCAGTTTATTTATGAGTGGTATATCTTTAACAAGGGCAACCTTCATGGTCCAAATGGCCAATGGCTGTATTTGGACTATAATTGCAGTTTTACCCAGGGTAAATCAATTAAAATCTTCAGTAAGAATATTTGATAAGATTACTGAGTACGAAGAAGACACTTCGAATAACTTATGTAGGGAAAAGGACTTCATATTTGAAAAGGAAATAGAGGTAAAAAACCTTTCTTTCAGTTATGGAGAAAAGGAAATCTTTAAGGATGTATCCTTTAAGATTGAAAAGGGAAAAAAATATTTAATCAAGGGTCCCAGTGGAGCAGGAAAATCCACCTTAATAAAACTATTATCTATGATCTATGATGACTACACAGGAGAGATTACAGTAGATGGAGTAGACTATAGGGAGATAAAGGAAAAAAGCTTAAACGACAAGGTTTCCTTCATATATCAAGACGTTTTCTTATTTGAGGACACCATATTTAATAATATAGCCCTATATAAGCCATATACTGAAGAAGAAGTCTTAGAGGCAGCTAAAAAATCAGGCTTAGACAGCCTATTGACAAAAAAGGAAAATGGAATTTATGAAATGGTCCTAGAAAATGGAAAAAACCTATCTGGGGGAGAAAGGCAGAGAATTTCCATTGCCAGGGCAATAATTAAAAATTCTGAGGTCTTGTTTGTAGATGAGGCTACTTCTAGCTTAGATGAGGAACTAGGCAGGAAAGTAGAAGAAACGATTCTTTCATTAAATAGGACTGTAATAGCTATATCCCACAGATACTATGAGGGAATAACAGAAAGGTATGATTATGTTTTAGAGATTAGCAATGGCCAGGTAAACCAATATGCTGCCAATGAATATTTCATGGAGGTGGCCATATGAAAAAAGCAATAAATAGAGGGATACCATATTTAATTTTAGCATTATTGATATTTGCCATGGCTGCTGGCCTAGATGGATATATGTCAATTAAAATAATGAGAATTGTCGATCATGCCTTGGATGGCAATATGGGCCTGTTTAAAAAAGAAGCCATTGAAGGCTTTATACTAGCTGGAATTCTTCTTCCCCTATATCTATTAACTTCAATTACCAGGGGATTATATATAAATAGGTCCTTAGTAAAGTCTAAAATCTATTATATAGAGAGCCTATTTAAAAAGAATATCAATGAATTTCAAGAGGAAAACAATGCAAAGTACTTATCAGCCTTAACTAATGATATGAATAACGTTGAGCAGAAATACTTAGTAGGCATATACGAAACAGGGGCTAGCTTTATTAGCTTTCTTGTATCCTTCATCGTAATGGCCTCAGTTAGTCCCTTAGTCTTATTTATAGGTATTGGCATCTCTGCATTATCAGCCCTACTAACCATGATCTTAGGAAAGCCATTGCAAAGACATGAAAGGCAAAGATCTGATTTATTTGAAGGATATACATCCTATATTAAGGAAGTCCTTGGGGCCTTTCAAATCATTAAGGCCAACAATTTAAATGATAAGGTGAAGAAAGACTTTTTTAAAAAAAGCAAGGATATACAATATAAGGGTTATATTATAGATAAGATTTCTACTTATATTTCAGCCTTACAGCAGTTTATTATGATGATGTCAATTTTCTTAATCTTCATGATATCAGTTTATATGGCAATTAAGGGTTCAATTACAGCAGGAGCAGTTATACTAATAGTAAATAATATGGAGGGAATGTTCTTCCCCTTGATGAATTTAACTGATATCTTCCCTAAAATTATTTCAGTGAAATCCTTATTTGAAAAAATGGATCATAGTTTAAAAAATCATGATGATTATGAAGAAACCTTAGACCTAGATGATTTTAAGCATAGTATTGATTTTAAAAATGTGTCCTTTAGCTATGACGACAATGAAGTATTACAGAATATGGATATAAGCATAAAGAAGGGTGAAAAATATTTGATTGTGGGCCCCAGTGGCGGTGGAAAATCAACTTTGCTTAAGCTATTAAGGAAATATTTCAACCCCACTAAGGGTGAAATATTAATTGATGGCAAGAACCTTAGGGATGTAAAAAAGGAAAGCTACTTTAAAAATATTTCCAATGTAGAGCAGCAGGTCTTCCTTTTTGAAGATACAGTAAGAAACAATATTACCTTATATAAGGATTACAGTGATGAAGAAATTAACCTTGCCATAGAAAGGGCTGGCCTTAGTGATTTTGTAAAGGGCTTGCCAAATGGATTGGATACCATGATATATGATAATGGAAAGAATATTTCAGGAGGGGAAAGATCCAGGATAGCCATAGCAAGGGGCCTTTTGGCAAACGCTAAGATCATCTTCCTAGATGAAGCCTTTGCCAGTCTAGACTCTAAGGTAGCACAGGAAATTGAAAAAACCCTCTTAAGCCTAGAAGGAGTAACAGTAGTTAATGTTAGCCATGTTATCTTTAAAGAGACTAAGGACAAATATAATAAGGTATTTATAGTTAAAAATAAAGCTGTAGTATAGAGTTGGATTTTCCAACTCTTTTTTTAGGAATAATTACCTAAAATATTAAAAACTTTAAATTACAGCCTATATGGTTTGTAAAACTTTGACTAAATTAGTAAAATTATATAGTAAGGAGGGAAAGTTTTGAGAAGGTCCATTGATTTAGATGAGAAAATAATTAGTAAGAACAAGATACCCCTGCTATATAGTGAACCTACATGGATTAAACTATTTGGGAAAGCTAAAAATAGAAATATCCAAAGAGCCAAGGAAGAGCTAATTAAGCTTGTGTCGGAGGAAAAAAGGATAGATGCTAGGTGTAAAGAATTGCAGAGAGAAAAATTAAGGGCTATGAAGATGATTTTAGGCATATCGGACTCGGTAAATAATGAAAATAAGCCTGAAAATGTAAGATTACTAGATGAATATAAAAACAGAATAGAGAATATAAATGAAGAACTAGATGAATTGATTTTCCAATTGGAAACAATGCCAAGGAAAATACGGGAGGCTAACTTAAAGCTATTAAATGCAACTATAGAATATGGATATAGGGAATTAAACCTTAGGGAAAAAATCTTAAAAGAATCCATAGAGGAAATAGAAGTCTTAAGGTCAAGGCTAAAAGACCTTATAAAGATTAAATATGATTATGAAGAATGGATAAATGAGACCTATAGGTTTTTCCATGGCCTACTGGGTTCTGATACTATAGAAAAAATTGATGAAGAAAGACTGAGGTAATATGAAGGGATATAATAATTTGACTACAGGTGTTGATATAGTGAAGATAGAAAGAATAAGAAGAATCCTAAGGAAAGATAGGGCTAGATTTTATAAGAAAGTCTTTACGGAAAAGGAAATAGAATATATATCAAATAAAGGCAATAGAGCAGAAACTGTAGCAGGTATTTTTGCTGCTAAGGAGGCCATAAGCAAGGTCTTAGGCACTGGTATAGGTTCCATTGGGTGGAAGGATATTGAAATACTCCATGATAACAATAAGCCCTATGTAAATATTTCTGAAAGGGTTAAAAGGAGGATGGATGAAATAAAGATTTCAGATATTGAAATATCCATTAGCCATGAAAGGGACTATGCCATAGCCAATGCCATAGGATATTCAAGTTTAGACAGACTTATGTTAGCTAATCTAAAAATTGATGAATCCATGAAAAGCCTATTGCCAAAAAGGAAACTTAATAGTCATAAGGGAACCTATGGCAGGGTAGCAATAATAGGTGGAAGTACAGGAATGACAGGTGCCCCATATTTATCTTCCCTGGCAGCCTTAAGGACCGGAGCAGGTTTAGTTTATACTATAGTACCAAAATCCCTGGAGCCTGTAATGTCCATTAAACTTACTGAGGCAATTATAAGGCCTGTAGAGGATAAGGGCAAGGGGACTTTTACCAGGCATTCCTTAGGGCCTATTTTGGAAGCATTGGAAAATATAGATGTAGTAGCCCTAGGGCCTGGTATGGGAGTAGATGAAGATAGAATTCATATAGTAGAAGAGATAATAAAAAACTTTAAAGGGCCCATAGTAATAGATGCCGATGGAATAAACTGTATTTCTTTAAAGCCTGAGATTTTAATTGGCCACAATAGGCAGATAATAATAACCCCCCATCCTGGGGAATTGGCTAGACTAGCTATGAAAGATGTAAAGGAGATTCAAGATAATAGAATTTTTTATTCTAATTATATTTCTAACAAATATAATATAATAGTAGTTTTAAAAGGATTTAATACTATAGTTGCATATCATAAGGACAGGGTATATGTGAATGAAACAGGGAATCCGGGTATGGCTACTGCAGGCAGCGGAGATGTGCTAACGGGAATAATAGCTGGCTTTTTAGCACAGGGCTTAAGCCCCTTTGACAGTGGAAAGCTGGGCGTATATTGCCATGGCTTGGCAGGTGATATAGGCAGCCTAGATAAGGGAGAATGTGGATTAATAGCTACTGATATCATAGATAATATTCCCTATAGTATTAAAATAGTTCAATTGTAAAGGTTGGGGTATTATTGAAAAGAATTCTATTTCTTATGTTGATTATTACTATCTCACTAACATCTTGCATATGGTCAAGTGATGAAAAATACCTTTCTAAAATAGAAAAAGCCTATGATGAATATAAAGGGTACAAGTGCAGGGCCAATATAAAGATATTTTCAGGGGAAGAAGAAACAACATATTTAATAGAAGAAACCTATACCAGCTCTAAGGAATACAAGTTGGAAATCTTAGAGCCAAAGGAGAGCAAGGGAATAATAATTTTAAACACTAACGATAAGATTTTTATAGAACATCCCTCCATAGAACAATCCATATCCTTAGTGGCAATAAAATCCTTAAATAAGCAGCTGGTAATAGGGGATTTCTTTGAAGATATATATAAAGCAAGCCTCATAGGAACTGAGGAAATAGACAATACGGAATACCTAGTGTTTGAATTTGAACTAGAGGAGCAAAACAAGTATAGGGACACGGCAAAAATTTGGATTAAAAAGAAAGGATTTACTCCATATAAGTTGAATATCTACGATGATAGTGATAAACTTATAGTAGAAATTATCTATGAAAGCTTTAAATTTCTAAAGTAGTAAAGTAACTTATAAGGGGGAAATCTTTATGTATACCTTAGATGAAACAAGGCCAGTATGGGCAGAAATTAACCTAGATAATTTAGCCCACAACATTCGTGAAGTAAGAAGACTTACCAGCAAGGAAGCCTTAGTCACTGCAGTAGTTAAGGCAAATGGATACGGGCATGGTTCGGTAGAAATTGCTCAGACTTTCTTAGACAACGGTGCTGACAGATTGGCAGTAGCTGTACTGACGGAAGCCATTGAATTGAGAAAAGGAGGCATTACTGCACCTATTTTAATTATGGGATATACGCCCACCTCCTTATTTGAAAAGGTAGTAGAATATGATATAATCCAAACTATCTATAGTTACCAGGATGCTAAGGTATTATCAGATATAGCTGTTAAATTGAATAAAAAAGCTCTTATTCATATTAAGATTGACAGTGGTATGGGCAGGATTGGTTTATTACCAAATGATGATAGTATTGAGGAAATACTGAGAATATCAAAATTGCCAAACATATATATAGAAGGTATATTTACTCATTTTGCAATGGCAGATTACCTGGACAAAAGCCATGCAATGACACAGTTTAAGAAATTCACATGGGTTATTGAAAAATTAGAGGAAAAGGGCTTAGATATACCTATTAAACATACGTCTAATAGTGCTGCCATTATAGACCTGCCAGAGTTTAATTTAAACATGGTTAGGGCTGGAATAATGATCTATGGCCTAAAACCCTCAGATGAGGTTAAACTGGATAAAGTCGACTTAAAACCAGCTATGACTTTAAAGGCTAGAATTTCCCATTTAAAGACTGTACCAAAGGGAACAGGCATAAGTTATGGTCAAATATTTGTTACGGAAAGGGAATCAAAAATTGCTACCCTTCCAATAGGTTATGCCGATGGCTTCACTAGATTGTTAACTGAAAAAGCTGAAGTATATGTAAATGGTAAAAGGGCTAAAATAGTTGGAAAAATCTGTATGGATCAATGTATGATAGACGTAACAGATATTGAAGATGTAAAAATAGGGGATGAAGTGGTCTTATTTGGATATGGCAAAGAAGGTTATCCCCATATAGATGAAGTGGCTGAAAAACTTGGAACAATTAATTATGAAATTGCTTGTATGGTAGGTAGAAGGGTACCAAGAGTATATATCTCAAAGGGAGAAATAGTTAAGATAGTAGACTATTTACTTGAAAGGTAATTAATTAACCATGTATTTGTTGACAGGATAAACCCTGTAAAGATATAATTATCCTAAGTAATTTTTATAATCCATTGGCATTTGGGGGTGCATATTATGGCTGCCGAGACTAAAAGGGTGCTAGCTAGCTTATCTAAGGGCCTCCTTAATGAAGTTAATCTTATGGTACCTGTAGATTGTAAAAGCACAGCTGATAGTGTAGTAGAAACAATGAAGATTTATATAAATGAGAGAAGAAAATTAGAAATAATTGAGAAAATGAAGGAAGGATACGAGGTAATGAGTCAAATAAATTTAGATTTTGCTGAATTAGGCTTAGAGCAGGATGTTGTAGATCTAGTCTATTACGAAGCAAGTCTTAAAAGGCGTGGGATGTTATGATTGTAAAAAGAGGGGAAATTTATTATGCAGATTTAAGTCCTGTAGTGGGATCTGAACAAGGGGGAGTAAGACCAGTACTTGTTATTCAAAACGATATTGGCAATAAGTATAGTCCAACTATAATTATTGCCGCTATTACTTCACAGATAAATAAAGCAAAATTACCAACTCATGTGGAAATCAATGCTCCAGAATATGGACTGCCTAAGGATTCGGTGGTCCTTCTGGAACAAATTAGAACCATAGATAAAAAGCGGCTTCGTGAAAGAATTGGAAAATTTAGTGACGAAATGATGAAAAATGTAGATGAATGTATAAAAATTAGTTTAGGATTAGTAGGTTTATAATACATATTTAAAAAATAGACATCGATTAGATGTCTATTTTTATTCAGCTAGCCTTAAAGAATAGACCTAATATCCTTGTAATGAAATATTATATATTGTATAATTAAACTCATAGTAAACTAGAATTTGAGGTGCAAAATGTTGAAATTCGAAGAAACTTTTGGGGAAAAATTGGGCAGGATATTAGGAAAGCCATATATCTTAGAAATAATATTTGCTTTGTTTACAATTTGCAGTATATTTACGAAGACCATATATTTACAATACACACTTAAACTTAAGGAGCCTCCATTTACTTTATTTAATGATATCTCAACTTATATTCTATTAACATCTGTAATTTTTATATTATCCATAGTACTTTTTACACCTAAAAGATTTAGGGGTATTTTATATATAACTAATATCATTACTTCAATTCTACTCTTTAGTGATGCCCTTTATGGCAGATATTATGGTATTCCTTTGACGATTCCTATTCTTTACCAGATAGGATTTGTAGATGATATATCTCAAAGCATTTTTTCTTTACTGAAGATAAAGGATGTAGTATTTTTTATAGACTTACCCATAATGGGATTTTTAATTTTTCTCTTAAGGAATAAGGATGTTAAGAAAAGGAGAAGGAATATTCTCCTTAGAAGCGGAATCATTATTTCAGTAATCTTAGTATCAGTATTTAGCTTTAAAGCAAAGGCCAAGGATGTAGATAGGTCTAGGCATGCATATGAAAGGAAAAATATAGCCAAGGACTTTGGAAGCTTGTACTTCCATGGCTTTGATATCTATGATTTTGCAAAGCAAAGGATTACTCAAAATATGCCCTTAAATGATGAGGAAAAACATATTATAAGAGAATTCTTTAAAAAGAAGGAAGATAAAAAAAGCCAATATTTTGGGAAGGTTCCTGACAAAAACCTAATAGTAATTCAAGTTGAAGCCATGCAGGAATTTGTTGTGGATTTAGTCATTGAAGGGAAAGAGGTTACGCCCTTTTTAAATAAGTTAAAAGATAATAGCTTTTATTTCAATAATATTTACTATCAGACTGCGGGAGGCAATACTTCTGATGCAGAATTTATGTTAAATACCTCCTTATATCCAGCAGTTACAGGAGCAGTCAATTATCTGTATCCAACAAATGACTTCTTGACCCTAGGAAAGATTATGAAGGATAGGGGATATGTGTCTCAGGCCTTCCATGGTTATGAACCCTCTTTTTGGAATAGGGAGACTGTATATAGAAATTATGGTTATGATAAATTCTATAGCGTAATAGATTTTGACTTAGATGATATAAGAGGATGGGCCATTAGTGACAAATCTTTTTTCAAACAGTCCTTAGACATATCCTTAGAAAATGAAAAGTTTTTTAGTTTTCTAATTACCTTATCTTCCCACCATCCCTATGGTGGATTTTCTGATATAGATTTATATACTGGAAGATTTGAAGACACCCAAGTTGGCAACTATCTAAAATCCATGAGGTATGTAGATACTGCCATAGAAAGTCTTTTTAAGGAATTGGAAGAAAGAGGAGAATTGGATAATACTATTATAGTCATCTATGGTGACCACAGTGGCTTATATTTAGACCAGAGGACCTTAGTTGAAGACCTATTGGGGCTAGATGGCTCTATTATTGATTGGTACAAGATTCAAAAAGTCCCCCTATGGATTTATACTGGTTCCCAACTTCCAGGTAGGACCATTGAAAAAGTAGGAGGTCAAATCGATATATTGCCTACCATATTGGATTTAATGGGTATTGATCACCCCTATGCCTTAGGGACTTCCCTGTTAATTGAAGGTCCTGGCTCTTGCATAAAAAGGGATGGTACTGTTATTTTTCATGACTACTACTATGACAATGCAGAAAAGAGGTTATACCATATAAATACCAATAACCCAGTAGAAAATCCTACAGTAGTGGAAAAAGCATTGGATAAACAAAAAGAACTAATGGTTTCTGATATTATCTTAAGGAAGGATTTATTAAAGAACAATAAAATACTAGAAATACTAAAATAGTGAGGTAGACCTTTATGCTATCTAAATCAGTTATATTTCAAGGCTTGTTAAAAGTTATTCTAATAATCAAGAAGGCATATAAAGAAAGTTATTTCTCCTATTTAATGGCTAAGTTTTGGACATGGTTTATTAAACTATTAAATAAGAGCTTAATTATAAACTTTTTGACTTCCAATATTGGACCTGAAAAAGGGATAGAGGAAAGCTTAATACTTAAATCCCGTAGGAGATTTAAGTCTTTAATTATGCCATTTAATAAGCTAATGGTAAAAATAATAAAGAGTAGTGTAATATTGAAGTTTTTCATGGAAAAAGAAATACATTTCCTTATATTTGCATTTATTATAGTTACCTTACCCTTTATCCCTACATCAATGGGATTAGTTCTTTGCTTTGGAGCTATTGGATTAACCTTATTGTCTAATATTTACAAGGGGAATAGGTTTAAGTATCCTAAGCTCAATTTATTTTTTATGATTTTCTTTCTGCTATCCGTCATTATCAGTGGAATATTTAATCAAGGACCTGTCAACAGTCTACAGGTTTTCATTATATATTTAATCTTTATTGTTTTTGGAATTTTTGTGCCATATATGGTAAATAGTGAAGAAAAGCTATTAATAGTATTAAACATAATTACATTGACTACTCTTATTTTAGGTATCTATGGTATATACCAGTTTATCTTTGGCGCCCCAATGGATGAAGCCTGGATAGACAAGGATTTTGCTTCCAATGTAACAAGGGTATATAGTGCCTTTGGAAATCCAAATGTCTATGGAGAGTATTTAGTCTTAGTACTTCCTGTAATCTTTGCCCTATTCCATATTACTGATAAAAAGCCATTGAAGATTTTTTATCTGTTGGTCTTAGGATTGGGCTTTGGAAATGTCCTAATGACCCTGTCTAGGGGCAGCATGTTGAGCTTAGCCATTGCAATATTTGTTCTAGTGGTCTTAAAGGCTCATACTTATTTTCCCATATTGGTTATTTTAGGACTAATAGGCTCAGCCATGCTTCCTGAAACCATTATTAGGAGGATATTATCCATATTTTCTGGGGGCGATACTTCCACCAACTATAGGAAATCCATTTACCAGGCCTCTATCAACATGCTTAAGGATTATTATTTAACTGGCACAGGCCTAGGGCAATTTAAAGAGTTATATAAGATATATTCTTTGCATGCTGCCAAGTCCTATCATGCCCATAATACCCTACTTATGATTTTCATTGAAAAAGGAATCTTGGGGATTATCTCCTTTATATCTATGATTATAGCCTGGAGTAGGGATATTATTACAACCATAAAATATAAGGATGATAAGTTTAGCTTTATTGCAGTAGGTATATTTGCAGGAATAGTTGGTTGTTCAATACAGGGAATGGTTGACCATATTTGGCATAACTATGATATTATGTTAATGTATTTTACCTTACTAGGCTTAGGCTGTACTAGTGCCTATTTTGCTGGAAAAAAAGGGGAAGTGGACAATGAATAAGATAAAGGTTATGCATGTTGTTTCCGATTCTAAATTTGGTGGAGCAGGAAAATACTTAGTCCAGATTTGTAAATATATAGATAAGAATAGGTTTCAAATAATAGTAGTTGTACCAAAGGGCAGTTTACTTACTACCATTATTGGACAGATAGATAATATAAATATAATTGAAATAGATGGGATAAATGCTAAATCCTTTAGCTTCTTAGGCCTGAGAAGGCTTGTAAAAGTAATGAAGGAAATTAGGCCTGATATAATACATTCCCATGCCTGCTTATCTGCTAGAGTAGCAGCCTATTTAAGAGGGATAAATAAAGTGTTTTATACAAGGCATAGTCTATTACCTGAAATAAAGGGCTTAAAAAAGCTTGTAAAAGTGTCCCTAAGCAGGATACTATCTAATAGGGTAATAGCTGTATCTAAGGCAGTAAAGAAAAATTTAATTGCTGAAGGGGAAAGGAAAGAGGATATCTATTTAGTGTATAATGGAGTTGAACTGCCGAGGAAATCCTATGATGTAGATAAATTAAAGGACAAATATAATATTTCAAAAGAGGATATAATCATTACCTTAGTTGGAAGGTTAGACCCTGTAAAGGGGCAGGACCATATGCTAAAGATTACTGAATTATTGAAGGAAAAAGCAGAGGCTTTTACAGTGGTCTTTGCAGGAGATGGGTCAAATCGAACGAAGTTAGAAGACTATGCAAGGGAAAAGGAATTGCCAGTTGTCTTTTTAGGCCATGTAAATGCCATAGATGAAATCTATAGCCTGTCAGATATTATCGTAAATACATCTAATTCAGAGGCCTTATCCTTTGCAGCCTTGGAGGCCTTTTCCCATAAAAAGCCTGTAGTTGCCTTTGATATTGATGGGATTAATGAAGTTATAGATGATGGAGTAGACGGTTATTTAGTAGATTTTATGGATTATGAGGACTTTTCTGAAAAACTACTTAAGCTAATGGAGGATAAGGGTTTAAGAACTACCTTAGGGGAAAATGCCTTTGAAAAAGTAAAGACTAAATTTACTGTAGAAGAAATGGTAAAACAAATAGAGAACATTTATGGAGGTATTTAAATGAACTGGTTAAGGAAAATAGGAATCATAGATATTTTAATAGTTATAGTCCTTGTTGCTGGAATATTTTTTTTGATAAACCCCTATAGAAGCAAGGTAGATGAAGGAAAAAGCACTATTCCAATAGTTTATACCTTTGAAACTGTTGAAGTTGGAGAAGAGTTCGTTAAACAGCTGGAAATAGGTAAGGATGTATATAATTCAAGTAAAAATTATTACCTTGGAAAGATTAAAGATTTTAGGGTAAAACCCTATAAGGAAGAATTTGAAGATAGGGAAAAAGGAGTTATTCTTTTAGTTCCATATCCAGACAGGTATAATGTAGAAATTGATATAGAGGCCAATGCAATAATAGAAAATGATGTTATAAAGGTAGATAGGGAAGAAATAAGGGTAGGCACCTATCTCCCTATTAAAGGAAAGAGCTTTGCTAGTTTTGGATATATTATTGGTATTGAGAGGTAAGGGATATGAAGAGGAAATTAAATTGGATAGATTATAGTATCATATTAATAGTTTTGGCTATATTTGTAGTTCTTGGCATTAAGATAAAAAATATATTACCTACTAAGTCATCTGGAGAAAATCAAGTTATAAATACGAAAAGGGAAGTCGTTCTAAAGATAGAAGACGTCAGAGAGTTTTCCGTAAAAGCCCTTGAAGTTGGAGACAATGTATATGCAGATGAAACCAATTATTACTTTGGTAAAATTAAGGATATACAAGTGGAGGAATCCTATGTACCCTTAATAAAAAATAACGGTGAAGTTGTACTTACTAGAAGTCCAGAGAGATATAATATTTACCTAGTGCTAGAATGTAACGTCCTTGAGAGGCCCAATGGATACTTTGCAGAGGGTATTACAGAAATTAAAGTAAATTCCACTGGAAAATATAAGACTATTGGACTCTTATTCTCTGCAATAACTGAAAGCATAGAGGAGTAGGTATTATGGAAAAAGGGAAAAAAGTTATATTACAGGCCCTTATGGGTTTAGATATAGGTGGAGCAGAGACCCATGTGGTAGAATTATCTTTGGAGTTAAAGAAAAGGGGATATAGGGTTATAGTTGCCTCTAAGGGTGGGGTATATGAACCTATACTAAGAGAACATGGGGTTGAAACTGTTGCAGTACCCCTTCATACAAAAAAGCCAATGGCAGTTTTAAAATCAATAAAATTGCTGAAAAAAATCATTAAGGAAGAGGATATAAAACTGGTACATGCCCATGCTAGAATTCCTGCCTTTATATTATCTTTATTGCAAAAATCCTTAGGCTTTACAATGATCACCACTGCCCATGGGATATTTCACGTAAATTTCCTACTAAGGCGTATTACTAGGTGGGGCGATGAAGTTTTTGCTGTAAGCCAGGAAGTGAAGAAATATCTCTTAGACAATTACGATGTAAGGGAAGAAAATATTCATAGAACTATGAATGGGATTAACCTGGAGAAGTTTAAAGACGATGATTTGCCTGGTGACAATAGGGCAATAGTTCATATAAGCAGGCTAGAAGAAAATACTTCAATAGTTGCTAAGCTGTTAATAGAATATGGAAAGAATAATAGGGATAGGGAAATTATCATAGTTGGGGATGGAAGGGAACTTGAAAACCTAATAAGGGAAGCCAAGGGATATGAAAACATACATCTTCCAGGCAAGACAACTGACGTAACGAAATTTTTAAAAAAGGCCAAGGTATTCGTTGGAGTAGGGAGGGCTGCTTTGGAGGCCATGTGCTTTGGCTTGCCAATTATCTTAGCTGGAACTTTTGGCTATTTAGGCTTGCTTAAAGAAGAGAATATAGATTTTGCAGCAGTTAACAATTTCTCTGCCAGGTATACAGAAGAAATAAGTTATGAAGCCTTAAGTAGAGACTTGAATTCTTTATTTGATAATAACTTGGATTTAGATTTTTCATGGGAGAGGAAGTATATTGAGAAAAACTATTCAGTAGAAAAAATGGTAGATAAATATGAAGAAGTCTACAAAGTCTACTTGGAGGATTAAATATGAAGAGGCTTAAGATATTAATTGTAGGCTATTATGGTTCAGACAATCTTGGAGATGAAATGCTACTTAAGGCAACCATAAATCTATTAAATAAGACATATGACAATCCCGAAATTACTGCAATAACTTATAGTGTTAAAAACACTCGAAAAACTCATGGGATAAATGGAATCAGTAGAAATAAGTATTTTCAAATCTTAAAGGGAATAAAAAGGGCAGATATAGTAGTAGGCGGCGGCGGTTCTATGCTGCAAAATGTAACTAGCAACAGGTCCCTAATATACTACCTGACAATATTAAGCTTATCAAAACTCCTTGGCAAAAGAGTAGTCCTATTAGGCAATGGAATTGGCCCGTTAAAGCATAGCTTATACCTTAGGCTTACAGTGAGGATTTTGAAACATTTAGATGCCATTGTTCTAAGGGACGAGGCTTCCTATAACTTTTTGAAATCCCATGATTTAAATAATATATATTTAGGCAACGACTTAGTATTTACACTAGACATGGAACAGAATGTAGTTGAAGAGCCTAAGAAGATTATATTTAACTTAAGGAAATGGTTTTATGATGAAGGCTTCATCATTACAATAGAAAAGTTTATTGAATACTTGGCAAATGAGGGCTTTTGTGTAGCCTTAGTTCCCTTCCAAAAGGGGAATGACGACAGGGTCCTCAGAGGTATTGAAAAAAACTTAAATAGTCCTAAGGTGAAGCTGCTAGAGAATTTAGATTATGAGGACCTAATGGCAGAAATCGCTTCTTGCCAATTGTTTATAGGCATGAGATTACATGGGCTAATTTTCAGCTCTATTTTTAAAAAGCCCTTTATAGCCTTATCCTATGACCCCAAGGTCAGTATTTTCTCAAAAAACTTAGGGCAAGTATGTTTTGAGGATTTAAATAATATTACATTAGACTCATTGATAATGGAGTTTAATAGGGTTTATAGTAAGATTGATGACTATAAAGAAACCTTAGTAGAGAACACTAAAAAAATCCTTGATTTAAATCATATTAATGAGGAAGTGTTAAAGAAATTAATCCATAATAGGGAGGACTGAAGATGAAGAAGGTTTTTAACATAATTGTTCTAGGATTATCCATAGCCTTTATTATTTTTGGAGGGACAACAGCCTTTATGGAACCAGGTTCAGAAGCTGACCCCTTAGTTTCTAAAAGCTTCGTAGAGAAAAAAATAGAAGAGCTAATGGAGTATATAGACCAGAAGGTAAATGGAAGCAATTCTTCAGTGGTTGAAGGAGCATGGGCAGTAGTAGAAGTCCCAGAAGGGAAATCTTTAATATGCTATGGAGGAACTGAAATCATTTTAAGGTCAGGTAGGGCAACTGCAATTTCAATAGTGAAAAGTGGAATTGAAAATGGAGTGACTGATGTAACTGCAGGTAGAGACTTAAAAATGAATGAAGAAATAGAACAAAATCATCTCCTCATTATTCCTAGAACTGATAGTAGGGGGGCATATTCAGTTACCCATACTTATTGGCTAGTAAAGGGAGATTATGAAATTAAATAAATATTACAGGTGATTAGATGGAATATATAGAGATTTTTGGAGTAAGGATACATAATCTTAGCTTTCAAGAGGCAGTAGATAAGGTAAAGTCTTTTTTGGAAGGAGACAGTTTAAAGGCCATCTATACTCCAAATCCTGAAATAGTAATGGGAGCAAAGGAAAATGAAAAACTAAGAGGCTTGTTAAATAAGGGTGACTTAATCACTGCCGATGGAATTGGTCTAATATATGCCTCCAGGCTTAAGAAGAAGCCCCTAAAGGAAAGGGTAACAGGCTATGATCTTTCCCTTAAACTATTGGATTTAGCTAATGAAGATGGACTTGGCCTATATCTACTTGGAGGCAGGGAAGGAGTTGCAAGGAAGGCTGCTGAAAATATTAATAAAGACTACCCAAACATAAGAATAGCAGGATACCATCATGGGTATTTTAAAGGTAGCCACAATGGCAATACAGGCCATGAAGAAGAAAGAAAGATAATTGAAGACATCAATGCAACTAAGCCAGATATAATTTTTGTAGGCCTTGGCTTTCCTAAACAGGAGATTTGGATAGACACTAACAAGGACAAAATAAAGGGAAAGGTTATTATTGGAAATGGTGGAGTAATGGATATATTGTCTGGAAATCTAAAGCCTACGCCTGACATTATAAGAAAGCTGGGCTTCGAATGGCTCCATAGATTGTTAAGGGAGCCTTCCAGGATAAAAAGACAGATTATTTTACCTAAATTCATGCTGCAAGTTATATTCTCCAAAGATGTAGTAAAATAAGGATGTGAGTTTATGGCAAAAGATGAAAGATGGTACAGGGCATTTTTTTCCTATATATTCTTGGCCATAGGTGTGCTTATTATGGCCATTAGCTTAGAGTATTTCCTAGGTCCAAATACCATTGCTCCTGGAGGAGTTACAGGATTTGCAGTAGTTATAAACAAACTCTCTAAGATTCCCATTTATGTAACAAATTTAGCAATAAATATCCCTTTATTTCTTATAGGTTTGAAAACCTTAGGAAAGTCTACTGCCATAAAGACTGTATATTCTACTGTCTTATTGTCTTTATTCTTAAGGTTTTTACCTTCGGAGGTACTAACCCATGACATATTCCTTTCAGCCATTTTTGGAGGAGTATTAATGGGTATAGGCCTAGGTATTGTATTTAAATTTGGAGGTACCACTGGTGGTACCGATTTAGCCGGAACTATTTTAAATAATAAATTTCCCCATTTAAGTATAGTGACCTTTATGACAATAATCGATTTGTTTGTAGTAGTCTTTGCAGGCCTAGTAGACAAGAAAATAGAAACTTCACTTTACTCAATAGTATCAATGTTCGTTGTCATGAAGGTGGCAGATGCCATATTGGAAGGTATAGGGTACCTAAAGGGCTTTATAATAGTTACTGATAAACCTGATGAAGTCAGTAAAAGGCTTATGATTGAATTGCACAGGGGAGTTACTTCATTAAAGGGAAAAGGTATGTATACAAAAGAAGAAAAGGAAGTTCTCATGTGTGTAGTTAATAGGGCACAGTTTTCAAAGGTGAAGCAAATTGTAAAGGAAGTAGATCCAAAAGCCTTTGTCATGGTATCTGAGATCTATGAAGTCTTAGGTGAAGGCTTTAAAGAGATGTAATATAGGAGGGATAAAATGGAATTGGAAGGAATTGCAAAAAGAATCAGGATAAATATTATTAAAATGCTGGAAAAAGCCAAATCAGGCCATCCAGGAGGCTCACTGTCAGCAGTAGAAATATTTACAGCCCTATATTTTAAAGAAATGAGGATAGACCCAAATAATCCAAAATGGGAGGATAGGGATAGATTTGTACTATCTAAGGGTCATGGAACCCCAGTCCTATATGCTACCCTAGCAGAAAGAGGATTTTTCCCCAAGGAAGAATTAGATAATTTTAGGAAAATAGATTCAATGCTGCAAGGACATCCTGATATGAAGGAGACTCCTGGTGTTGATATGACTACAGGTTCCTTAGGCCAGGGCTTAGCTGCAGCCAATGGAATGGCATTGGCAGGTAAATTGGACAATAAGGATTATAGGGTATATGCAATGATAGGAGATGGGGAAAGCCAAGAAGGTATGATTTGGGAGGCAGCAATGTTAGCAGCCCATTATAAACTAGACAACCTTACGGTATTTTTAGACCACAATGGCCTTCAAATAGATGGGAAGACCCAGGATATAATGAATATTGAACCCATAGATGAAAAGTTTAAAGCCTTTGGCTGGCATGTTATTAAAATTGATGGACATTCCTTTGATGAAATATTTGGTGCAATAGAAGAAGCTAAAAGGACTAAGGGCAAGCCTACTATGATAATTGCAGATACCATTAAAGGAAAAGGTGTGTCCTTTATGGAAAACCAAGTAGGTTGGCATGGAAAGGCTCCATCAGCTGAAGAAGCAGCTAAGGCAATTGAGGAATTGGGAGGTGGATTAGATGACTAAGATGATAGCTACTAGGGATGCCTATGGAGAGGCCTTAAAGGAGTTGGGAGAAATAAATGAAAATATTGTGGTACTAGATGCAGACTTGTCAGGTTCTACTAAAACATCTGTTTTTCAAAAAGCTTTCCCCAATAGGTTTTTCAATGTAGGTATAGCAGAACAGAACCTAATAGGTACAGCAGCAGGTCTGGCCACAGCAGGTAAGATTCCATTTGCCAGTTCATTTGCCATGTTTGCCACAGGTAGAGCCTTTGAGATCATTAGAAATTCAGTATGCTATCCAAGGCTAAATGTTAAAATTGCAGCTACTCATGCAGGCTTAACAGTTGGTGAAGATGGGGCTACCCATCAGGCCTTAGAGGATATAAGCCTTATGAGGACCTTACCTAATATGGTGGTTCTTTGTCCTGCAGATGCTGTAGAAACTAAACAATGCATATTTAAGGCTGTAGAATATGATGGGCCAGTATATATTAGGCTTGGAAGGGCAAAGGTGCCAGTAATATTTGATGAAAACTATGAATTCCAATTAGGCAAAGGTGTTCAACTTAAGGATGGGAAAGACATAACAATTATAGCCACAGGTGTAATGGTAGAAAGGGCCTTAAGGGCCAGTGAAAGATTGATGGAGGAAGGAATTTCAGCAAGGGTTATAAATATATCTACAATAAAGCCTATAGACAAGGATATAATAATCAAGGCAGCGAAGGAAACTAAGGGAATAATAACTGTGGAAGAACATAGTATAATTGGCGGCTTAGGTTCAGCAGTGGCAGAAGTAGTTGCAGAAAGCCATCCAACAAAGGTTATAAGGATTGGAACCATGGACACCTTTGGAGAATCGGGGGATGGTTTTGAACTCCTAGACAAATATGGCTTAAGTGTAGATAATATAGTAAATAAGGCTAAACTCTTATAGGATGACTTTGGGATGACTTTGTCATCCTTTTTTTTATCCTCTGTTAAAGAATAGTACATATTCCTATCCCTAGAAGAATATTAATGATATAAGATAAATATTTGGGGGGATAGGAGTGAAAAAATACTATATAATTGCCTTAGTAATTATTATCATTATTGGGATTTTGTTTATACCAAAATTGTTGAGAAGCAAGTCAGGAGAAGTGAAATTTAAAATAGTAAAGGAAGAAGATATACCAGAAAAAATTAAAGAAGTACTACCTAAATACTTAATGGAAGAAAGGGCCTTGACCTGTAAATATAGAGATGAAATTTATGTGGTAGTTACTAGGGGAGAAAAAAGCTCCAAGGGATACGGAGTAGAAATAGATAAAATAATTATGGAAAAGTATGCTAAGGATAT
This sequence comes from Tissierellia bacterium, assembly GCA_012735245.1. Lineage (GTDB taxonomy): Bacteria > Bacillota > Clostridia > Tissierellales > Tissierellaceae > JAAYFT01. The sequence goes on along the minus strand of JAAYHU010000010.1, from coordinate 8,895 downwards.
TTTTGATATAGTGGTTTATGCAATATTCACTGATCCAGACATAAATGAAATTGTGGAGCAGGAATATGACTACCCCTATATAGTAGTAAAAACAAATTTAAAGACCATGCCTCAGGAAGTCCATTTAGATGTTGAATATAGGGATTAATTTGAGAATTTTGGAGAGCAATTGCTCTCCTTTCGTGTTTTTTGGGTAATTGAATATTAAGAATAAAAAAATAATATTGAATTATCATTTAGATTTCGTTGACTCTGATTGAATTAAACTATAGAATTTATTGAAGGAGGTGTTATGATGGATATAATTGACAGGTTAAAGAAAACTGAAGAACTAACTTGGTACAATCCTAATTATACAGAGTTCAACAGGGTTAGAGATGAATTGCCTATATCCTTAGATGAAGTCAAGGAAGCTGAAGACAGGTTGAAAAGATTTGCACCATATATTAAAAAGGTTTTTCCAGAAGTAGCAGATGATGGGATTATAGAATCCCCTATTAATACCATTGACAAAATGAAAGCCCGAATGGAAAAAGATTTTAATCAGGAAATATACGGAAGACTAATTCTTAAAAGGGACGACTTGCTTCCCATAGCAGGTTCCATTAAGGCCCGCGGCGGCATATATGAAGTCCTAAAACATGCTGAAACCTTAGCTATGGAAAATGGTTTGTTGAAGGCCCATGATGATTATAGTATCTTAGCAAGTGATGATTTTAGGGACTTTTTCTCAAATTATACTGTCCAAGTAGGCAGTACAGGAAATCTGGGATTAAGCATTGGAATTATGTCAGCTAAAATTGGATTTAAAGTAATTGTTCATATGTCACAGGATGCAAAGGAATGGAAGAAAAACTTACTCCGCTCTAAGGGGGTACAAGTTATAGAATATACTTCTGACTATTCTAAGGCCGTAGAGGAAGGAAGAAGATTATCCAATGAAGATCCAAAGTCGTATTTCATAGACGATGAAAACTCAAAGGACCTTTTCCTAGGCTATGCTGTGGGAGGAATGAGAGTCAAAAAACAACTGGAAGACATGGGAATTATAGTGGACGAAGAGCACCCCTTATTTGTATATTTACCCTGCGGTGTAGGTGGAGGACCAGGCGGCGTTACCTATGGATTGAAATTAGTATATGGAGATAATGTGAAATGTTTCTTTGCAGAGCCAACCCGTTCACCTGCAATGTTATTGGGCTTAGTTACTGGCTTACACGATAAGATTTCAGTAGAAGACATTGGCCTAGACAATAAGACTGATGCCGATGGCTTGGCTGTAGGTAGGCCCTCTTCCTTTGTAGGGAAGATAATGGACAAAATACTTACAGGGGCATTTACCATAGAAGATTCTAGGCTATATGACTTTTTAAAGGCCTTGTACCAAGAAGAAAAGATATTTCTAGAACCCTCAGCCTTAGCAGGATTTTTAGGACCCGTGCTGACTTCGGAAAAATATAAGGATAGGAATATTATCCATATGTGCTGGGCAACAGGGGGAAGTCTAGTACCAGAAGAAATAGCAAATAGCTTAATAAAAAGATAGGAATGCAAAGGTCATTCTTTGCTTTTCTGTTTTTAGGAAACAATTTTTCGAAAATAGAATATATTAAATTATAATATGGTATATAAGATATAAGTATTAAATTTAAAGGGGTGATTAGGTGCTAGACAAGTATAAAATTCCCGTGGAAAAACTTAGAAACCAATGCGATCCAAAAATATTTCCCTATGACACTACTGAAGGATGGACAGTAAAGAGGGAACTTATTGGACAAGATAGAGCTATGGAAGCCTTGAAATATGGCCTTTCCATGAAGAGGAAAGGATATAATATATATGTGTCAGGATTCACTGGAACCGGTAGAAATTCCTACTCCTATTTAGTGGCAAAGGAATTTGCAGATAAAAAACCCGTACCTAAGGACTGGTGCTATGTATACAATTTCCAAAAACCAAATTGTCCCAAGGCCTTAAGCTTAAATCCTGGGGAAGGGATAAACTTTAAACAGGAACTGGAAGCAGCCATAAAAAATATTAGATTGGAAATACCCAAGATTTTAACCTCTAAGGACTATGAAGATAGGAAAAATGCCATATTTAATGAAAATAAAAAACTAGCAGAAGAAATTCTGATGGAGCTAAATGAATTTGCAAGGGAATATGGTTTTGTCTTTAGGCAAACTGAAAAAGGGCTTTTGCCAATCCCCCTAGTCAACAACAGGCCAATGAATGAAGCTGAAATGAATAATCTTTCTGATGAGGAAATAGAAAGGTTAGGCAACCTTTCCATAGAACTAAATCAAAGGTCCTTTGAATATAAAAAGAGGATAGAAGCTGTTGATAAAAAGTTGAGAAATGAAATTAAGAAGTTAAGGGAGGAATTAGTATCCTTAGTAGCTACTAATTTCATAGGCCCCATTCAAGTAAAACACAGGGATAATGAAGGGATTAGTAATTACCTGTTGGATTTAAAAAAAGACATAATAAAGAATTATGAAATGTTCTTAGGAAAGGATGAAGATATGACAGTTGAGACCCTATTATTTCAGGGAGGCAAAAGGGAAGAGTTTTTTAAAAGGTATTCAGTTAACCTATTCATAGACAATAGGAACAGGTCAGGGGCACCGGTTATAAGGGAGATGAATCCAACTTATTATAATCTATTTGGGAAAATTGAATACTATAATGAAATGGGAGTAGCCAAAACAGACCATACTAGGATAAAACCTGGTTCCTTCCACGAAGCCAACGGAGGATATATAATAATTCAAGCCAAGGATATTCTACAAAACAAACTGGCCTGGGATGGGTTAAAGAGGGCCTTGAATAGTGAAGAGTTAAAAATAGAAAATGTTGTATTATCTAATTTAACAACAGAAACTTTAAGTCCTGAGCCTATACCCTTAGATTTAAAAGTAATTATAATAGGGGATTATTTGACCTACCATTTACTATATGCCTATGATGATGACTTTAGAAAGCTTTTTAGAATTAGGGCAGATTTCGATATTGAAATGGAGAGAAATGAAGAAAACATATTGAAAACTGCAGGCTTTGTTGCCTTTCAGTGCAAGGAAGAAAATCTACTTCCCTTTGACAGGGGGGCCCTAGGAGCCATTGTAGATGTAAGCAGTAGAATTGCAGATGAAAGAAATAAATTAACTGCCAGATTTAGTAAATTAGTAGAAATAATATTTGAGGCAGATGGCTGGGCAAGGAGCCAAGGGAAATCAATAGTCACTAGGGAAGATGTGGAAAAGGCCATAAGGAAAAAAGAATACAGGAATAATTCCTATGAAGAAAAGCTTTTAGAGCTTATAGAGAAGGGGACAATTATCATAGATACAGAAGGGGAAAGGGTAGGAGAAATAAATGGGTTATCAGTTATAGATCTAGGCCAATATGCCTTTGGAAGGCCAGTTAAAATAACTGCCAATACCTATTTTGGAAAGGAAGGAATAATAAATATCGAGAAAGAAGCAGAGCAAAGTGGAAACATTCATGACAAGGGGGTCCTAATCCTAAGTGGATATCTAGGAGAAAAATATGGTAAAAATATTCCATTGTCCATGACTGCCAGTATAACCATGGAACAATCCTATGATGGAGTTGATGGAGACAGTGCCTCCAGTACAGAACTTTATGCCATACTTTCTAGCCTTGGAGATATTCCAATTAAGCAAGGCATTGCTGTAACAGGTTCAGTTAATCAAAAAGGAATTATTCAACCAATAGGTGGAGTAAATGAGAAAATTGAAGGCTTTTTCAAGGTGTGCAAACTTAAAGGATTTAAAGGGGGAGAAGGAGTCATAATCCCCAGGAAAAATATGGATAATTTAATGCTAAATGATGAAGTGATTAAGGCTGTTGAGGAAGGGATATTTACAGTATACGCAGTAGATACCATAGATGAAGGAATGGAAATCCTAACTGGCTTAAAGGCAGGTAAATTAAATGAAAATGGTGAATATGAAGAAGGTACAGTAAACTACCTTGTGCAGGAAAAGTTATATTATTACTATAATTTAAGCAAGGAAGCTGAAGAAGAATAAGGGATGGCTAAGCCATCCCTTAATTACTTGCATAATTATCAAAATAACCTTGAACAAGGACAATAGGAGTTCCCTTGTCTCCACTGCCACTTACTAAATCGCAAAGGCTGCCTAACAAATCGGTTAACCTCCTTGGAGTAGTACCTAAGGCATCGTTCTTTTCTGCAATATTTTTGTCCTTGCTGTTAATTTTCTTTTTAATTGCATCTGCAACTTCTTCACCAGATAGATTACTTAATTCAGTATCTACAATATATTTAAGCTTTAATTCACAGGGAGTACCTTCTAGCCCTTTCGTATATCCAGGAGAGACTACAGGATCTGCCAATTCCCAAATCTTGCCTACTGGATCCTTGAAGGCTCCATCGCCATAAATCATAACTTCCACATGTTTTCCTGTAACTTCTTTTATTTTTTCCTGTACCTTTTCCACAAAGGACTGACAATCCCTTGGGAACAACTTTAACTCTGTTGAAGTGGCAAGATTAGAGCCAAGAAGACCATACTCTGGATTGTAGCCTGAACCATCAATTGGCGAATTGAGAATATCGTCTAAGCCTAGAACTATATTTGCTCCAGCCTTTTTAAGAATCTTTTTGGTTCTATGTCTTTCATGGACATTGGCCACCAAAACATCCTTAGTATAATCTAATATGGTTCTGGGATTATTGGAAAAAATAATTTCGATATTTTCTTTCCCGATTTTTTTGTAAATATCTACATAGTCCACAGCTGTAAAGGGATGCAAGACCTTATCTCCAAATAACCGCCTGTAATCGGATTCTGTCAATACATCTGTGTAGGGGTTAATATTTAACTCATCCATTCTATCTACATCCATTAGATGGTTTCCCACTTCATCGGAAGGGTAGGAAAGAAGCAAAACGACCTTTCGGCCACTTGATATAATGCCTTTTAAAATTATGGAAAACCTATTTCTACTTAATATTGGAAAAACTAAGCCTATAGTAGAAGGGAATTTATTTTTAATATCCTTGCTTATATCATCAATGGAAGCATAGTTGCCTTGTGCCCTAGCTAATAATGACTCAGTTATACCTAAAACATCTCTATCTCTAATTTGAAAGTTTTCAGCTTCAGCAGCTTTTAGCAATGAATTAACTACTATACTAACTAAATCGTCCCCCTTCTTTATTATAGGAGTCCTAATACCCCTTGCCACAGTGCCTACGGTTCTAACCATAATAATTCCTCCTAATTAAAATTCACATACCTAATATATTATATCATTTATTGGCTAGAATGAAAGGTTAGGATTTATTATTTTTAGAGCAATCTATAATTCTTTTTTCCGTAATAATCAGATCTACAGGGATATCAAAACTTTCAGTAGGTACTCTATCTGTAATTTGTAAATCAAAGGCAAGTCCAATTTTCATTACCCTTTTATCTAATTTTGAAAGGAACCTATCGTAATACCCGCCTCCATAACCAATCCTATATCCATCCTTGGCAAAAACTACCCCAGGCACTAGTATTAGGTCAATGGTATTTGGATCCACCAATCTAATGAATTCCTTCTTAGGAGTTAAAATATCATAGTATCCCATTTCCAGCTCTGAAAAATCACGTAGTTCAGATACCTTCAGTTCCCTAGTTTCTGGTACGGTAATGGGCACTACAATGGATTTGCCTTTATCAATTGAAGTCTTTATTATATCGTGGGTGTGTATTTCATCTTTAAAACTAATAAAGGCCATTATTCTCTTTGCATTTTTATAAAAGTCCATTTCATATAGCTTATTAGCAATTATTTCACTATATTCTAAAATATTTTCCTTCGACAATTTTGACCTATTTTCCAAGACTTTTTTCCTTAAACTCTTTTTATCCAAAAAAATCACCTCTTTTTGTTTATTTATCCCACAATTTATATTATAATATACTAATAAGATAAAGGTAAAAATAATTGGGAAATTTTGGGACCTTATCCTGATTATCATATATATTATAATAAAAGGGCGAGGTGATGGCATGATTGAATTTCAAAACGTAGATAAGGAATATGATAATAATGTTAGGGCCCTTGTAAATATAAATTTAAAAATACATAAAGGTGAATTCGTTTTTTTAGTAGGATCATCGGGAGCAGGCAAGTCAACTTTAATAAAACTTTTGTTAAAGGAAGAAGAACCTACTGCTGGTAGGATAATATTGAATAATATGGATATTACAAAGGTTAAAAATAGAAGAATACCTTATATCAGGAGAAATATAGGTGTAGTATTTCAAGACTTTAGACTACTTCCTAATAAGACAGTTTATGAAAATGTAGCCTTTGCCATGGAGATTATAGGAGCCCATCCTAAGGAGATAAGAAGAAAGGTACCTATGGTACTTAGTATGGTAGATTTAAGCAGAAAAGCATCAAGTTTTCCTGACCAATTATCTGGAGGCGAGAGGCAAAGAGTATCCATTGCCAGGGCAATAGTCAATAGTCCACCTGTTTTAATTGCGGACGAGCCTACAGGAAACCTAGATCCGGATACTGCATGGGAGATAATGAAAGTATTGTCTGATATCAATGGACGGGGTACCACAGTTCTAATGGCAACTCATGCTAAGGATATAGTTAATAGTATGAAGAAAAGAGTTGTGGAAATCCATGAAGGAAGACTAATTAGGGACGAGCAGAAGGGTGGATATGGCAATGAGATTACGAGTTTTTAAGAATATTATCAAACAAGGTTTTCAGGGGATGTGGAGAAATCGAGGTATGGGTATAGCTTCCGTAAGCTCCATATCTGCAGTACTACTTATTTTAGGTGTAGTATTAATTTTAATTTTAACTATAAATAATATAGTTTTGGAGACAAAAACTAAGTTCGATGAGATTCAAATATATTTAGAAGATGGCTTATCAAATGCTGATTACGATAGAATAGAAAATAGAATAAGGGATATGGAGGGAGTACTATCCTTAGTATTCATCTCTAAAGAACAGGGTTTAGAAATCATGAAGGAAGGCTGGGAAGAAGAGGCCTATCTTTTGGAAGGGCTAGAGGAAAACCCACTTCAAGATTCATACATAATACAGCTACTTGATATCAAATATGCAGAAGAAATAGTTTCTAATTTGAGGAACATAGAAGGTATTGAGGATGTAAAATATTATCAGGATGTAATAGATAAGCTTATGTTAGTTGCCAACTACATTAGATTTGGAGGCATAGTTATAATAGGAGCCTTGATGTTAGTGTCAATTTTTATCATTTCAAATACCATAAAGGTAACTGTAACTGCTAGAAGGCGAGAAATAAACATAATGAAATATGTAGGTGCAACTAACGGATATATCAGGGGACCTTTTATTATAGAGGGAATACTGTTTGGCCTTATAGGGGCTGCCGTATCTATTTTGATAATTAAATTTGGATATGAATACTTTTTCAAATCTGTCAATGATAAGCTCTACCTATTGTTTACAGTATACTTAGTCCCTCCAACTTTACTTATAAAGGACATTGCAATAATATTTACAGCCATAGGTGTTGGTATAGGGGCCTTAGGCAGTTTAGTTTCTCTTAAAAGATTTCTTAATGTATAAGGGGGAAAAGGAATGACTAGGAGAAGAAGAACCATAATTCTAATCTTAGCTTTAATATTCGTTTTTAACTTTATTTATGCCTATGCTGATACATTGGAGGAATTAAAGAAACAGCAGGAGAATGTTAACAAGCAAATTGAAAACACCAAAAACGAAATTAAATCAATAGAAAAGCAGACTGAGGATGTTGAAAAGGAAATTGAGGAATTAGATAAAAAACTTGATGTAGTTACAAGTGAATTGGAGCAGGTAGAAAAGGAAATAGCAGAGCTGGAAACTGACATAGAAAAAACTACCCTGGAGCTGGAAGAAGCAGAAAACAAAATCGAAGAAAAACAAGATGTATTTAACAAGAGATTGAGGGTAATGTACAAGACCGGTTCTATAGGCTACTTAGAAGTATTGCTATCCTCTGCAGATATTAAGGACTTCCTTTCAAGAACTGACATGTTAAAAGCCATAGCTAAGCATGATACAGAGTTATTAAAATATATGAAGGAGCAAAGGGATACTATAGAATTAAAAAAGACTGAACTGGAAATGCAAAAAAAATCCATGGAGTTGTCAAAAACAAAACTGGAAGATAGAAGAAGGGAATTGGCTTCAGTAACTAGGGCTAAAGAGGATTTAATGAGAAGATTAGAAAAGGACTTGAAGGCCTTAGAGGCTCAAATAGATAAATTAAATGAAGAGGCCAAAAACCTTGAAGCAAAAATAGTAAAATTACAAAGGAATACTGGCCCATATACGGGTGGAAAAATGTCTTGGCCAGTTCCAGGTTATACTAGAATCAGTTCTCCCTTTGGATATAGAATACATCCTATATTAAAAGTTAAGAAGCTTCATACAGGTATAGATATATCTGCACCTACAGGCACCCCAATAGTGGCTGCAGCGGCAGGAACAGTAATATATACTGGAACCTTAGGTGGATACGGTAAAACTGTAATGATAGACCATAATGGTGGGGTAGTTACATTATATGCCCATAATTCATCTATTTTAGTAAAAGAAGGGCAGGAAGTAAAGAGAGGAGATACTATAGCGAAGGCAGGAAGTACAGGAATGTCTACGGGACCACATTTACATTTTGAAGTTAGGGAAAATGGGGTATATGTAGACCCGATGCCATATTTAAAGGGGAATTAATCCCCTTTTTTAATATCTAAATTTCCCATGCTGGACACTGGTGGAGAACTTAACCTTCTATTTAATAATTGTGAATTGTGAACTGAATTGTCAATTTTTGACTGTTCACTGTCAATTGATTGA
>JAAYHU010000097.1 GCA_012735245.1 Tissierellia bacterium | reverse complement strand
CTTCAACCTTATCTCCGTATTGGAAACCAATGGAGAAGAATTCCTCCATAGTAATATTGGTCCATAGACTACCAAAGCGAACGTCTAATATATCTATATTGCCTTTTACACTGTTTTCAGTCTTAGTTACTTTTCCTAATTCCAATTCCACTATCCTATCTACAGATAGAATTGGCCCCACTTCTTCAAAAGTAATCTTTCCTGCTGCCAGCTTGGCCCCAGTATTGGCAAATATGTCCCGACCATGGAATGTATAGGAATATTGAGCTTCGGGCCTGCTATGGATAGATTCTTCTATTTCTCTAATTTCATCTATTCCAATATATTTTTTTAAATGGGTCAAAGTTCCATTGTCAGGGGTGACTATATAGTGTTCAGTCTTTGTCCTAGCTACTACTGACTTTCTGTTGGTGCCTACTCCTGGGTCAACTACTGATACAAACACTGTAGCCTTGGGCCAGTACTGGACAGTTTGAAACAACCTATATGAAGCTTCCCAGATATTATAAGGAGTAATATCATGGGTCAGATTATATATTTTTAAATCCATATCTACCTCATGGGCTACTCCAATCATTGCAGCAACAGCACCGTCTGACACTCCAAAATCACTTTGAAATACTAAAAGGTTATTCATCCTTTCCCCCCTTAAATAAACGGATTGTAAAACCTGCTCTTATTAATAAATACTGAAACAAATATGGTAAAGAGGAAGATTAGCAGGGATACTAATATAGCTATAAAATCTTCTTTGCTAAGCTTCTTTGAATTATACCAAGTTCTAGTTTTGTATTTCCCAAAACCCCTTAAATCCATGGCATTGCTAATGGTTTCAATCCTATCCATTGTTGAAAATATTAGTGGAATTATTATGATTAAGGCATTTTTAAACCTGTCCTTCAATTTAGCCTTATGAGATAAATCTAAGCCCCTTGCCTGTTGAGCCAAGGATATATCTATATATTCCCTTTGAATATCAGGAAAGTATCTTAGGGTTAAGGATACTGCATATGCCGCCTTATAATTGACACCTACCCTGTTTAAAGATGAGGCGAATTCACTTGGGTCTGTAGTAAGTAGAAATACAATTCCCAAAGGTATTACTGAAATGTACTTCAGTACCTTTGTCAGTTGATATAATATTTGTTCTAAGGTTATGGTATATCTGCCTACAAATCGTGCAATCTCATGCCTTGTGCCATATATTTTCACCCCTTCTTCTGGAGAGAATAGGTAGGTGAGTACAGCATTTATTATTATGAATATTGCTACATAAATTACCATTAGTCTAATTTGAGAATATTTGATCTGGGCTAATTTCAGCATAAAGAATGAAAACAGGGCTATGACTAAGACTACCCTTATATCATAGGAAAACATAACTGCAAAGGTTAGCAATAAAAAGGCAATTAACTTTGTCAAACCAGAAAGCCTATGAATAGGTGTGTCTAATATATTGTAAGAAAATAGTTTATTGGTCATCTTTTAACTTCAACCACCTTTCATAGTCGATGAAACTCTGTACAAATTTCGTTTCATCTTCTATCCCTACCATTTGGGCTAGGTTATACAGGGAAGTTTCCTTTAAGTTAGCAGCTTTTATAGTATCTTCATCTGTAAGTATTTTAGATGGCTTGTCATCTATTACTATTTCCCCATCTGCCAGTACGATAGCCCTAGTAGTATATTCTAACATTAAATGCATGTCATGGGTTATAAATATAATGGTTACCCCTAAGGAGTTAAGGTATTTTAAAAACTCCATTATTTCAGAATAATGCATATAGTCTTGTCCTGCTGTCGGTTCATCTAGTATTAAGATCTTAGGCTCTAAGACTAGGATTGATGCTATGGTTACTCTCTTCTTCTGCCCATAGCTTAGGGCTGATATTGGCCAATTTATAAAGGGCAATAATCCACACACTTTGAGTGCCTTATTAACCCTTTTCTCTATTTCTTTTTCATCCATATTCCTTAGTCTAAGGCCTAGGGCCACTTCATCATATATTAGGTTTTTCGAAATCATTTGATTTGGGTTCTGCATTACAAATCCAATGATTTCAGCCCTTTCCTTTATGGTCTTGTCCTTTAGATCTTCACCTTTATAAAATATCTTTCCTTCTTTGTGCTTTTCAAAACCACAAAGGATTTTTGAAAGGGTTGATTTGCCCGCCCCATTTTTCCCTACTATAGCTAACATCTCACCTTCATTTATATTGATGTTTATATCCTTTAGTACTTGTCTCCTTGAATCATAGGAAAAATAAAGGTTCTCTATTTTTAATATGGGCTTTTCTTCTTTTATTTCCTCTTTTTCGTCTATGGACCTAAACCAATTCCTAACCTGTTCTTTAATATTTTCTGTTCTTAAGCTGTATAAATGGCCAGGTAATATTTCCTTGTCTACTTTAACTCCAGCATATTTTAAAGCTGTAACATAAAGGGGTTCTCTCAAACCATTGTCCTTAAGCAAAGAAGAAGCTACTATTTCATGAGGATTCATATCGGCTATTATTCGCCCCTCATTAATTAAGATTATTCTGTCTATGTGGCGATGAAGCACATCTTCTAGCCTATGTTCGATGATAATTATGGTTTTGTTTGAATCCTTATGTATTTTATCTATTATTTCTATTGCAGTCTTACCCGTTGCTGGATCCAGGTTAGCTAAGGGTTCATCAAATAGGAGGATGTCTACATCATCTACCATTACTCCTCCTAAGGCAGTTCTTTGTTTTTGTCCTCCTGACAAGTCGTAGGGAGATGAAGCTAGAAAATTATCCATATCTACCATCTTAGCTACTTCTTCTACCCTTTTTTTCATTATTTCAGTAGGAACCCGGTCATTTTCCAATGCAAAGGCCATATCTTCTCCTACAGTTAAGCCAACAAATTGTCCATCAGAATCCTGTAAAACCGTCCCTACATATTTAGAAAGTTTAAAAATATCTAATTCCCTAGTTTCAATACCCTTGATTCTTAAGCTACCTGTTATATCCCCCTTATATGAAAAAGGTATTAGGCCATTTAAGCAGTGGCCAAGTGTACTCTTGCCACTTCCACTTGGCCCAATGATTAAGATTTTTTCACCTGGATAAATTTTTAAGTTAATATTGTGAAGTGTAGGTTCTGCTTGACTATAATATTGAAATGTAAAATCTTTGAATTCAATAATTGGTTCTTTATTCATTTGTGCCTCCAAATTCTTCTATTCGTTTTTACTTATACTGCCTTTCTTAGTTCTAGTTGCAGCATATGCAATAAGGAAAAATGTACCTATTACTCCAGCACTAATGGCATTCATCACAGTTGCAATTGCTCCTTGAGCAAATACTAGATCAACTGGTTCCTTGTAAATTAAAATATCTAGGCCTGGTGCCACAATTAACCATGCAATGATATTACCAATAACTTGGATAACGTTAAATTTAATAATATCCTTAGATTTAAACTCTCCTTCCTCCACCTTAGTATTTTTATAAGCAAAACCAAAGATGAAACCGGCAATACCGCTAGCAATTACCCAGCTCCACCAAGGTGAGCCATATTGTATTGCATCATTTAAAGCATGTCCAATAAATCCTATTAGTCCGCCTGCTATGGGTCCATAGATTGTTGCAAAGAAGGCTGCTACGCCATAAGCTGTTTGGAATGATGTATTTGGTACAGGTGAAGGTATTTTAACATACATAAATAATAGCATAAAAATTGCAGCACCCAATCCAGTTGCAACTATAGTCTTTGTAGAAACTTGAAAATACTTTTTCATATAACTCCTCCTTGTACAATTAATATTGAATAAATCAGTGAATGAATTCACTGCTTATCCTTCATTTTTTATATATAATCATTTAATCTTAATAAAAATCAATTTTCTTCTAAAACATCAAACATTTCCT
>JAAYHU010000096.1 GCA_012735245.1 Tissierellia bacterium | reverse complement strand
TCTGCATTGAATTCTAACTTATTAGAGTCTGAACTATTCGGCTATGAAAGAGGTTCATTTACTGGTGCAAGATCTGAAGGAAAGCCAGGGCTATTTGAATTGGCACACAATGGTACAATTTTTCTGGCAGTTGAAGCTGGTGCCAAAGTTGGCTTGATACCCTATGATTCTGTAACAAGAGAATATTTAGAGCAATTTGATATATCTGAGGATTATTCATATATTAATCCTGACAAAGATGCAAATTATGAAAAAGAGTTTCATTTTAAAGCAGATGACCTTGAGCCACAGATAGCATGTCCTCATGAAGTTGATAATGTTACGGATGTTACTAACGTAGAAGGTACAAAAATTGATCAAGCTTACATTGGGTCATGTACTGGTGGACGTTATAATGACTTAAAAGAGGCTGCAAGAATATTAAAAGGTAAGAAAGTAGCTAAGGGAGTTCGATTACTTATATCGCCTGCTTCAAAAGATGTATATGACAGGTGCCTAAATGATGGAATACTAAAAATTCTTTCAGAAGCTGGTGCTGTAATTTTGGCCCCTAGTTGTGGAGCATGCTTAGGAATTCATTCTGGTACCTTAGCAGCAGAAGAAGTTTGTATATCAGCAACTAATAGGAATTTTTTGGGTCGAATGGGCTCTAAAGATTCACAAGTATATTTGGGCTCCCCATTATCTGTGGCCGCAGCTGCAGTTACTGGTTATATTACTGATTGCCGCCAATTTGTTTAGGAGGGGTATTATGATTAGAAGAAAAGTGTGGAAATATGGTGATAATATAAATACAGACATTATCTCTCCACCAGCATATATGGAATTACCCATAAGTGAAGCAGCAAAATATACTATGAGTCCTATAGATGAAAATTTTGCAAAGGAATTTAAAAAAGGAGATATTTTTGTAGCAGGGAAAAATTTAGGTTCTGGTTCTAGTAGGGAAACTGCCCCCTTAACCCTATATGAACTTGGTGTGAGAACAATAGTAGCTAAAAGTTTTGCCAGAATATTTTATAGAAATGCAGTAAACATAGGAATATTAGCAATAGTGTGTCATGAAACGGATAAAATAAATATGGGGATATAATAGAAATAGACTATGAAAAGGGGGTAATAAATAATATTACAAAAAATGAAAAGTATAAATGTGATAAAATCCCTGAACATATAATGGGAATAGTAGAACAAGGTGGATTATTAAAATATATAATGAGTAAGATGTCAGAATAAATTTCTTATGGCCAAAAACTATAGGAATGTATGACCATATTGAAAAATTTAGACAAAATATTAAACAAAGAAAAGCAGAAAGTCCTTAAATTTAAAAGGATTTTCTGCTTTTTGTAGTAAATAAATATAAAATCAGCAGTTATTATTTAATAATAAACAAATTTAAAAAGTATAAAACCTACATATTGTCACTATACAAAATGGCATGCTGCAAAATGTCCAGGTCTTTTTTCTTCAAATGCTGGAGTTTCCTTTCTACATAAGTCTCTCCCAATAGGGCACCTATCTGCAAACCTGCAGCCAGGCTTAGGATTAATTGGGCTTGGCACATCTCCCTCTAGTATAATCCTCTTCCTATTTCTTTGAATTTCTGGATCCGGTATTGGAATGGCTGATAAAAGGGCCTTAGTATAGGGGTGGAGGGGATTTTCGTATAATTCCTCTGAGGGGGCCAACTCCATCATTTGGCCTAGGTACATTACTCCAACCCTATCGGATATATACCTTACCATGGATAAGTCATGGGCTATGAACAAATAAGTTAATTTAAATTTTTCCTGCAAATCCTTCAAGAGATTAACTACTTGGGCTTGGATAGATACGTCCAGGGCAGATATG
>JAAYHU010000095.1 GCA_012735245.1 Tissierellia bacterium | reverse complement strand
CTTGTCACTTCATCGATACTTTTAGTTCGAATAAACAAATAACGTGGGCCCATCCTGGCTAATAACATTCATATCCCCCTTTTAATAAATCCTTATAAAGTAATTCTTCGAAACTCCATTAATCTAGCTCTATTTGTACCTATTGGATAATCTAAATGGTATATCTTTCTACTTGATAAATCTATTATATTTATATTTAATACCCCATTTAAACCAATTGTATCCTTATCCATATAGTGTTTAGGTGCAAAGCTATGGCCATAAAGATTGAAATCTACTTTATAAGAATATTCTTTATAATAATGGCCTACGAAAAAATTACAATTTTCAATAGTTATGAGTCCTTCTTCTAATATGGTACCTCTTTTAGTCAATTTGCTTAGAGTCTCGTATTCATCGTGGTTGCCTAAAACATAATATATTTCAGTCCCCTCATGGCTTTCTAAACCTTCAATCAGCTTTGCAACTTCCTTTGTATAGTAACCAAGCTTGTCTTTGTAGTTTTCCAGCTTTATATTATCTGCCAAATCACCTGTGTGAATAATAAACTGGGGCTTCAAAATATCAATTATTCTAAATATATAGTTATAGATATCAGCTGGGGTATCGCTTATATGCAGCAGTATGGGGCCCTTTAAATTCTCCAATATATCCTTTGGTATATAGGGATAATTAAATAGGGATAACAATCCGCTGTAGATATACTTCATAAATTTCATGGCAGATCTCTTCCTCCTGTGAAACAAGGCTTAGTTTCAATTATATTTAACTATTATAACATTAAGCTAATCTCAGTCTCAACTCTTTTGCAAAAGATAAGGCAAATCTGTATTCTCTAAGGCTTAACCTCCTATTTATTTCATCATATTCAAAGGCCTTATGGGCAGGATAGTACTGACTCATTAAATTCACTAAACAATCAGAGGACAATTCTCTTTGAATAAATTCTAAAACTTTTTTAGTGTCCTCTAGGCCTCCTGGCAACATTAAATGTCTAATTAATAGCCCCATATAAGCTATACCATTAGAATCTGTCTTCAATCCTCCTACCTGCCTATCCATTTCCTTCAGGGCTAATTTTACCTTATCAGGATAATCCCCTACCTTAGAATATTTTTTAGCTAGTTCTGGATTGCAATATTTAAAGTCTGGCATGTAAATATCTATAATTCCATTTAAGAGCTCTAATATTTCAACCCTTTCATAGCCTCCAGAATTATACACTAAGGGCAGATGTAAACCTTTTTGAACTCCTATATAAAGAGCTTCCAGTATATTGGGAATGAAATGAGTGGGAGTTACTAAATTTATATTATGACACCTATAGTGATTTTGTATAAAAAGCATTATTTCTGCCAGCTCTTCATTGGAAACTATCTTTCCCCTACCATAATAACTAAGCTCGTAATTCTGGCAAAAAACACATTTAAGATTACAATATCCAAAAAATATGGTACCTGAACCCCTATATCCTACTAAAACATCTTCTTCACCAAAATGTGGACCATAGCTTGATACTATTGCTTTATCCTTAGATTTACAAAAGCCCATGGTTTTAGTCCTATCTACTCCACATTCATGGGGACATAGATAACATTGGGTTAAATGTTTTTTTGCTTCCTCTACCCTTTTTAGTAAAGCACCTTCTTCAAACAATTTTATATAATTGGGCTTAAAGCCAACCATTTACTCACCAACCTTCTAATTTGCAAGTATAATCTATACTAACTCGGACAAACATTATATTTATATTATTATACTAAATTAGTATGAGAATGTCTAAGTTAGTTAATAAATTCTCCAGTTTTTTTATGTTCAGCCTATTTTTACTATTTTATGTCAGTTCACTATGGTATAATACAATATAAAAAAGGGTGAAGGCAATGCCAATACTAATTGGTGATAGGATTATCCTAAGAGAATATAGAAAAGAGGACCTACCTTATATGAGAAGATGGGTGAATGATCCTGAAATTACTCAATTTCTGAGTAATAATATATTTTTATATCCTCATACAATGAGCACAACAGAAAGTTTCCTAAATAGCATGATAGATGGCAGTTCTGGTATGAAGGGTTTTATCATTGCTCACAAGGATAGTGAAGAATATATAGGGCAAATCGACTTAATCAAAATCGACTGGATAAATAGAATTGGTACCATAGGTATAGTCATAGGCAATCCTGATAAACTTGGTAAGGGCTATGGTACAGAAGCCATAAAACTAATCCAAGAATTCGCTTTTAACAAATTAAATCTACACAAGTTAGACTTAGAGGTAAGAGAAAACAATGAAAGAGCCATAAGATGTTATATTAAATGTGGTTTTGTTATAGAAGGCAGAATTAGGCAAAACTGCTTTATAGATGGAAAGTATACTGATACTCTATTTATGGGAATTTTGAAAAGCGAATGGGAAGAAAAACAAAAAGGGTTGGAGTAAAAGCCAACCCTTTTTAAATCTAATAGCTGTCCTACTGTCAAGAACTAAATCCTGAAAATTTATTATAGTTCCAACTCCCAAGTCTCCCCTATGAGGTCCTTGCCAAAATTGTTATGAGCTTCTTCTTTCACAAGCTTAAATCCAGCCTTTGTATAAATATGTCTTGCTGCTTCAAGTACATTGTTGGTCCATAAAATGAGCTTCTTGTAGCCAGCATTCCTTGCAAAGGTAATACACTCCTGTACCAAGCGGCTCCCCAGCCCCAATCCACGTGCTTTTGGCTCTACCAAAAGAAGTCTTAGCTTAGCTACAGTTTCACTAGTCTGAACAAGGAAAACGAAACCTACAATCTCACCATCCATCTCTGCAATTATACATTTCTCACGTTCTGGCTTATAGTTATTGATAAAATCTGCAGCAATTTGAGCAACTAGGGCCTCAAAACGTTCATCCCATCCATACTCTTGAGCATATAGGACTCCATGGCGGTGGATAACCCAGCCCATATCACCTGGTCGAAAACTTCTAAAAACAAATTGATTAAATTTTTGAACGTGATCATTCCTATCCCCCAGTGTACTGCCCATAATATATCCCATTCCTTATCCCTTGTTAATATAAATATTATTTTATAGGGTTGGTATTGTCAACTATTTATTTGACCATGTCTATGACGTCTTCCGCAGCAAAAGGAACACTGGCCACAGTTAATATTACTAACTACATAATCCCCACCTTCTATTTTTAGAACCTTTCCATTTACTAAACTTTCTGCTACCTTCTTCCTTGCGCTAGTATACATTCTTTGTATTGTAGAACGAGCAACACCCATTTTTTCAGCACATTGCTCCTGTTCAAATCCTTCAAAATCTATTAATCTAATAACCTCATACTCATCAATAGTCAATAGTATAATTTCCTTACTTCCATCCGATTTATTTAAAGGCCCAAATATTTTAAACCTGGGCATCCCACAAACCCTTCTTCGTTTTCTTGGCCTAGCCATCTATTTACCTCCTAATTTAATATATATATTATGTAGTTTATTAGGGAAATAGGACTACCTATTTCCCTAACTATAGCTTAGTCTTCTTCCTCGTCTAATTTTTCTAAGTTCTCGTTAATTCCTTTAAGTCTTTTTTCAAGAAATGCCTTTTCCTCTTCCATAAAAGCTTTCATCATCTTTTTATCTACAGGTCCATAGTAGCCACAAATACCTCGTCCATATCCCCTTCTATATCCGCTTCTTGGCCTTCTATGATAAATATAGCCTCTGCCACATGGTCCCATTCCTCTACCAACCAATGGAATACCTCCTTTCTTAAGTTTTGGGTATATGTTCATTATATTTTTATTATACATGATTTTGGGTATATGTCAATATCCTTTACTTTTCTATTTTTACCTGCATATTTTATAGAAATTTAAAAAGAAGATTTAAGTCCTACACATCATGAGTTGGATTGTAGAGTAATTTTTCGCTAAAGTTTTGCTTTGTAATAACAAATATAATAAAAAAAGAGTTACCTATTTTGGTAACTCTTTTGCTTATACATATTTCCTATTCTATTGGCTTCAATTTAGCTGTAAAATGTCTAAGTATTTTTGGTTCCCAAAGAATTTTATATCCTTTAATAGTTTCTGCCCTTTCTTTAATTGCTATCAAAGCATCTGCAACCACATCTAAATGGGACTGGGTATATACCCTTCTTGGTATTGCTAGTCTCGTAAATTCAAATGGTGATTGTAGCTGTTCTCCAGTATCTGGGTCATTACCTAACATATAGGAACCTATATCACAAGTTCTTATGCCTGCTTCCTTATATAATTCTACTGCCAAAGCATGGCCTGGAAACTCATAATATGGTATATGGGGAAGCAATTTTTTAGCATCTATAAAGACTGCGTGACCGCCGACAGGATATTGATATGGGATGCCAGCTTCATCAAGTCTAGATGCTAAATATTCCATTTGCCCTATTCTATATCTTAAATAATTTATATCTATTCCTTCTTCTAAACCTATGGCAAGGGCTTCTAAATCTCTACCTGCTAAACCTCCATAGGACACAAATCCTTCTAAGGGTATGGTCTTGAGTTTCACTTCTTCATATAGTTCTTCATCATCTTTGATACCTATAAGCCCTCCCATATTCACTATGGCATCCTTTTTAGAACTCATGGTAAATATTTGGGCATAGCTAAACATTTCAAGTACTATTTCCCTAATTGATTTGTCCTCATATCCCTTTTCCCTAGTTTTTATAAAGTAAGCATTTTCTGCAAATCTTGCTGCATCTATCAATAATGGTATATTATATTTTTTAGCTATTTCTGAAGTCTCCTTAAGATTTTCCATAGATACGGGCTGTCCGCCAGCACTATTGTTTGTAATAGTCATTATTATAAGCCCAATATTCTCAGGCCTATATTTCTCTATTAATTCAATTAATTTCTTTGTATCCATATTTCCCTTAAATGGACTATAGGTTTCTGTATCTAAGGCATCAGATACTACACAGTCGATTGCCCTTGCCCCAGCTATTTCTACATGGGCTCTAGTAGTATCAAAATGCATATTAGATATGGCATATTTACCAGGACCTAAAAAAATTGGCATAACTACCTTTTCTGCTGCCCTTCCTTGATGTACAGGTTGAATATATTTATATCCAAAGATTTTTTGAGCAGTCTCTACCAATTTTTTATAATTTTTAGACCCAGAGTAGGCCTCATCCCCTTTCATCATGCCAGCCCATTGTTCTGTACTCATGGCACCTGTACCACTGTCGCTTAATAAATCAATATAGATATCTTCTGAATCTAAGTAAAATAGATTATAATGTGCTTCCTCAATCTTTTTTAGCCTCACCTCCTCAGATAGGATCTTTATTGGTTCCACCATCTTGATTTTGAAAGGTTCTGCATAATACTTGCTTTTCATAAACTTGCCCCCTTTATAAATCTATTTACATATATAATTATACACCAAAACTTTTCTTTTTCCTTCTTTGTTTTTTAATTAACAAAAAATCAGACTTTAATTTTTGTACATTCTAAGATTTATTGAATTGACAAATTATCAACTCTATATTTTGTTCAAATAGATAGGTCATGTAGTAACTGTAGATGAATTGATAGTAAATCTGGGATAAATTTACACGAAAAAATATCCACCAGAAAACTGGTGGATATTTTTATATTAATTGTTTACACCTAAATCAAGCTCTACCTCATATTCTATTGGTTTTTGCTTAAATAGGTATTCTCCTTTTCTAATTGAAGCAAGAACCCTTGCACGATTTCTAATTACATCGAATGGGCTATCTCCATCAAGGACGATAAAGTTTGCATCTTTGCCTACTTCTAATCCGTATCTGTCTTGGATATTTAAACAGCGAGCCCCGTTATAAGTAATTAAATCTAAGTCTTTTTCTATCTCTTCCGGTGACATAACTTGGGCCAAGTGAATTCCATTGTCAAGTATATTCATCATATTGCCATTGCCCAATGGATACCATGGATCATTTATTGAGTCTTGAGCAAATGCTATATTGATTCCTGCTTCCATGAATTCCTTTATCCTAGTAAGTCCTCTACGTTTTGGATAGGTGTCTTGACGACCTTGAAGGTAGGCATTTTCTGTTGGACAGGCAATGAAGTTCATCTTGCTTTTTTTGAATAGATCTATCATTCTAAAAGCATATGAATTATCTGCTGAACCAAAGGAACATGTATGGCTAGCTGTAGTTCTAGTACCATAATCCTCCATAAGAACTAAGGCATTTAATAACTCAACAAATCTTGATTGTGGATCATCTGTCTCATCACAGTGTACGTCAATTAGCTTGTCGTATTTTAGAGCAAGTTCCACTATATCATGGATAGACTTTTCACCAAATTCTCTAGCTGGTTCATAATGTGGAATTCCTCCAACTGCATCTGCCCCCATCTTAAGGGCTTCCTCTACTAAATCACGTCCTCCCTTATATGTGTACATTCCTTCCTGTGGGAAGGCTACTATTTGAATTTCAACTATATTTTTTAACTCTTCTTTTAGTTCCAACATGGCTTTTAAAGCTGTAAAGTTAGGATCTGTAACATCTATATGTGTACGAATATATTGTACTCCTTGTGAAACCTCATCTCTAATCGCCTTAACAGCAAGTTTTTTTACACTTTCTATGGTTAAGCTTTCCTTGAATTTTGGCCACAATTCAATTGCCTCAAAAAGGGTTCCTGAACTGGCACCTGTTTTTCCAAGTTCAGATAAAGTGTAAACATAATCTAGATGTATATGAGGATCTACATAAGGAGGGATAACTAATTTACCTCCTAAATCTATAATCTCATCTGCTGGTCCAAGATTCTTACCAATTGCTTTAATCACTCCATTATTTACTAAAATCTCATTGGCATCATCATGACCATAAATAACTGCATTTATAAATTTCTTCATATGTTTCCTCCTTTATAATTATTAATATTCTTCTATCTCCTTAACTGAAATTCTTTGTTTAACAGTGGATTCTTTAGAAATTGGAACATTAATATTCATTAGGACAATTGATGCTAACATTATAACTATACCAATATATCCAACCAAGTTGATTTGCTCATTTAATAAAAATACTCCAGCAACTGTAGCTACAACAACTTCTATGGAAGCTACTATAGTTGCTTTAGAAGCATCTATTCCCATTGATAATCCTTTAAAGAAAAGGACATTTGCTAAAGTACCACTAAGACCAGCACCTGCTAATGCCCAGAGCAAAAATTTGCCTTTTGAAAATAAACCTATGTGTTCCCATGGCTTAGCAAAGATGGCTGTAGTGATTGAACTGAATAAAAACATATAAAAAGCCATAGTCATGGAATCATCTTCACTAGTTCCAACTTTTCCCAAAATAGTACTAAGTCCATATAAGAAACCTGCCGCTAAGCCTAAGGCTAAGCCAAGGCCTGAAATATTTAATTTGGTAAAATTCCCACCAGTTACCATGAGAACACATCCGATAAGATTTAAGACAAGAGCAAACTTTTGATAACCACGAAGTTTTTCCTTGAAGAATATCATAGCCATTATGGCTGTCCAAACAGGTGCCAAATACATAAGAATTGTTGATGTTGCTACTCCTACCAAAGTCATACTAGTGTCCAGGGACAGTTTGAAAATCCCTTTTGTTAAGACACCCAATAAGATACTATACAATAGGCCCTTTTTAGAAATTTTTAGTCCTGCTGTACCTTTCTTTGCTAATATATAGAGCAATAAAGGTGGAAGCGCTAAAAAGTGGCCGGTAAATGCGGTCATCAGAGAAGATGCCCCCATATCACTCATCTTGGTAACAAAGAATCCTCCAATTCCCCATAGTGTTCCGGCTACAAAAACAAAAAGGTACCCTTGCAGGTATCTCCTT
>JAAYHU010000094.1 GCA_012735245.1 Tissierellia bacterium | reverse complement strand
GGTAAGTCAACCTTGGGTCGAACCCTGTTACAGCTTTATGAGCAAACAGATGGTAGAACCATTTACTATGGTTGTGATTTAGAGGAAATAGCACCAAAATATGTTCTGGAAACTTTGGAAAACTTAGACTCATTGTATAAAAAAATGGTTGAATTAAGGAAAAAAGAAGAGGAAGCCTTAAAAGCATATGAAGCCATACCAGAAGAAGGAAAGGAAAAATATCAAGCCCTAGAGAGATATCGTGAAGCAGAAAAGGCAGCTAGGAACTTATTTCTTGATTTAGCCCAATTAGTGGGCGGCCTATTAGTGGCAGAAGACTTAGAAAAAGTATCTAAGGTCTTATTGGACTATTTTAAAGCAAGTGTTGGAGCAGCAAAACTTAGAAAATCCATTAAGGAAGAAGAGATAAACCTTGAAGGAGTTAAATCCCTACTAGAAGAAAGAGGAAAAAAAGAAGAAGAAATAGAACAAGAAACTGCTAAAGAAAAAGAGAAAATAAAGAGCTTAAAAGAGCAATTAGATAAAATAGAGAAGGAATTGGCCTTAAAGGATGAAGAAGTAAAAGAATTGAGGAATAAATATAAGGATCATCCTGAGTATGATAAATATGAAAAATACAGAGATAAGGGTATAAATCTTGCAAAACTGACTGAGGAAGAAATGAGAGTTCTTAGAAAAGACTTACAGTTGATTTTCCAAGACCCCTATTCATCTCTAAATCCAAGATTAACAGTAGGCCAAATTATATCTGAAGGATTATATGCCCATAATATGTTCGCGAAGAACGACCCCTCTATCCAAGACTATATTTTAGAGACCATGGAGAAATGTGGATTAGCGTCATACTTCATCCATCGTTATCCACACCAGTTCTCCGGAGGGCAAAGACAACGTATTGGTATAGCACGTTCAGTAGCTCTTCAGCCTAAGTTTATAGTATGTGATGAGGCTGTATCAGCCCTGGATGTTTCTATACAGTCACAGATTATTAACCTATTATTAGATTTGAAGGAAGACCAAAATTTAACCTATCTCTTTATATCCCACGACTTATCAGTAATTAAGTATATTAGTGATAGGGTTGGGGTAATGTATCTTGGAAATATAGTAGAATTAGCAGAAACTGAAGAATTATATTCACGTCCTATGCATCCATACACAGAAGCACTTTTAGCAGCAATTCCTACTATAGATTCAACTGATACGAAAAACAGGGACCATTACGTTCTAGAAGGGGATATTCCAAGCCCAATTAATCCACCTTCAGGATGTAAATTCCATACTAGATGTAAATATGCTACAGACATATGTAAGATGGTTGTTCCTGAGTTTGAGGAAGCAAGGCCAGGACATTTTGTAGCATGTCACCATAAGCTAAATGGGGATAAATAATAGAAGGGTTTTGAGTTATTATGATGTTTCAAAGTAAACTTGATCGTGCAATGGCATGGTTAAAGGAAAAAAATAAAGAGCAAAGTGGACCTTATGAAAAAGGGACTGAAGAGTTCTATGATGAAAACCAACTTGACCATTATGATCCAAGAGCAGAATGGTTAGCTGAAGAAAATGAAAAAATGGAACTAGAAAAGGGAGATATTTTAGCAATCATTATTTCAGCCTTTCTGGTATTTAGTCCCATTATATTATTCCTAATATTGATATTAATTTTAGTTATGAAACTTTAATAGGTAAAAATATATTCCTATTAAGAATTAGCTCAGCATAAAAGCTGAGCTTTTATTTTTTGCAAATAAAGATAGACTTATTGTAATCATATCGTAAAGACTTTTTTAAAAATCTGTATTATAATTAAAGAAAAAAGAGGTAATAATCTTAAGGCAATATATATTAGGAGTGATATAGTGAAAAAGTCTTTATGGTTTTTAATTCTAGTTGCTTTTCTTTCCTTTCTCTTAGGCTGCAGTGGAGCCAAGGCTATGGATAAGGTTCATACTGCAGAAAAGCAAGAAATCTTTGTAGATTCAATCTTGTCCATAGACCAATATTATCCATTAAAAGAAAATACAATTATGGAATACGAAGGGATTGGAAATGAATTTGCAGAGAAAAAAACTTTTGTAGAATTTATAGGAGAAGGAAAAGTTCAGATTAAAGAAGTAAATCCTGGCACCACCTTTGTAAGGGTAGTAGAATATAAAAATGGTGAATTAAGAGAAATATATGCAGAAGGTGAATTCTACCATATTGAAAATATGCTCAATACCAATACAAATAGAAACAATATCCTATTAAAGGAACCCCTTGAAGTTGGCAACACTTGGTCAAATGAAGATGGCAGCATAAGGGAAATAACAGGATTAAATGAAATAATAGAGACTCCCTCTGGACCATATGAAGCATTGGTAGTAACTACGAAGTTTTCCTCAGGTGGGATCCTAGAGGAATATTATGCTAAGGGTATCGGTCTAGTTGCTTCCATTTACAAAGATGGAGAATTTGAAGTAAAAACATTACTAAGGGAAGTAAAAAACAAGGAACAAAAATTAGAAGTTCTATCCTACTATCCCTTAGCTGATAAAATAGGAACTGGATATCTGGAACAGACTATAACCTTTGAAACAAATGGAGATATAAAAGAAATATTAGAAAAGATATTAAAAAATCCTCCAACTGAAGAATTAATCCCATCAATTTCTAAAAATGTAAAAATAAATGAAATACATCTAAATAGGGAAGCCTGGATATTGGAAGTAGATTTTTCTAAGGAGTTTGCAGATGAT
This sequence comes from Tissierellia bacterium, assembly GCA_012735245.1. GTDB lineage: Bacteria > Bacillota > Clostridia > Tissierellales > Tissierellaceae > JAAYFT01. The sequence goes on along the minus strand of JAAYHU010000094.1, from coordinate 2,348 downwards.
TTTAATATAGGTTCAGCCCAAGAAGCAGAAATGTTAAAGTCGGTAGTCAATACCTTAGGAAAATTCTATGATGTAGACAAGGTGTATATAACCATAGAAAACATCCCTTATGAATCAGGCCACTTTGGCCTTAGGGAAGGAGAGTTCTTTCTAGTTGATATTTCAGATGTCGTGGAAATAGAATAAATAAAGGTCCTCAATTTGAGGGCCTTTATTTACTTACGAACTCAACCTTCCTCTTCTTTGTTGTCATTTTTTGAATTCTGTTTATTATCATTCTTTCTATTTTTATTGTTCTGTTTATTCTTAGCCACCCTTTTTCCCTCCTTTGTAAATAAAATCGCTGCATTTATAGTATTACAAATTATTTAAAATTTAATCCTTAAATCGAGGGAAAAAGAAAATACTACAAAAAATGTTACATATTTTCAATTATTTTACTAATTCGCCAATGAACCTGGAGGGTTCAACTTTCCTTTCACCGATAGTGTTTACAGTTATCAAGGACAAATGATATTTAGCCCTAGTCATGCCAACATAAAACAATCTTCTTTCTTCTTCAAAAAGGTCAAATCTACCTTTTTCTACACCTTCAACGCTAGATATTGAGGGAAAATCTCCATCTACTAAGTCTACCATATATACCCTATCAAATTCCAAGCCCTTAGCAGAGTGGATAGTAGATAGGGTTAGGCCATTTCTATTTCTTTGGGACTTGCTACATAGATTTTCAAGATAGTTTAATCTATATAAAAAATCTTCTATGCTTTTACAATTTCTGGCGATAAATTTTAAAAAGAATAACATAGTTTTTAATGTATCATAAGTATAGCCAAGTTTCATAGAGTTTTCCTTTAAATATCTCTCATATTCTAAGGTATATTCAATGTATTCTATTGCATCATAGGGAGCCAGCTTGGCTAATTTATCAAAGTCTAACTTTAATTGTCTAAGATTAGACTTATAAAAGTTAGACAGTCCAGGATAGTCCATTATTCTATCAAAAACAGACAGGTCATAATTTAAGGTCTTAGCATAATTAATATGTTTTTTAGATATATAGCCTTTTTTCTTATAATAAATATTCTCATAAAGACCCATATTCGAAGTATCCTGTGAAAATTTAATAAAATCAGTAATATCATTTATTAACCAATGATTAAAAAACCTTACTTTAACATCTCTCATGTAGAAGGGAATTCTATTCCTATCTAAGGCTTCTATCAGGCCAATGGAGGAAAGATTATTCCTATATAATATACATATTTTAGATAAATCTTTGCCTGCCAATTCCTCCATCAAATAATCATATTGGTCAATAATGGAGTTTACCTTGATAATATTAATGGGCTCTACATAATCATTGTCAGTATATATAGTTTTATTATATCTTAGGGAGTTGTTCTTAATAAATTTATTACATACAGAAATTATGTTTTTCGATGACCTATAATTCTTTTCCATAAAGAAAATTTTTCCATTGGGATAGATCTTTTTGAAATTTAGCAAGCCTGCTGGATATGCACCTCTAAAGCTATATATAGATTGATCATCATCTGCCACAATAAATAAATTATTTTTTGGCTTAGCCAATAGCTTAATTATTTCCATCTGGATTTTTGAAGTATCTTGTCCTTCGTCTACTTGCAGAAAGTCGTACTTGTTCCTATACTTTTCCAACATATAGCTATTATTTATCAAGACCTCATAGGAAAGGGTCAGCATGTCGTCAAAATCTATTAGGTTATTATCCCTTTTATACTTTTCATAAAGGTAAAAAATTCTGTCAAAGTTTTCTACTTCCATTTTATTAGATTTCATAAATTCATCTACTGTCAACATCAAATTTTTAATATAGCCTATGGAATTTAGGAGAGATTCCAATTTTTCTTCAGTTATATATTTTCCGTTAAGGTCTAGGTATATTTTTTTAAGTAAATTGTACTTATTAAGTTGATTATTCTCATCTTCTATTAATCTATATCTAATTCTATTTATATAAGCATATTCTCTAATTAGGTTATAACAAAAACTATGAATAGTTGAAAAATAGACAGGTATGGAAGAAATATCTGGAAAACTTTTGTAGAATCTTTCCTTCATATCTCTGGCAGATGCTCTACTAAAGGTAATAGATAAGATTCTCTCAGGCCTAATATTGTGATTAAGTATTAAATTTGCAATCCTATGTATAAGAACAGTGGTCTTTCCTGCACCTGGTACTGCTAATACAAGGGCAGGTCCATGTACGTGTTCAATGGCTTTTCTCTGTTCTGAACTAAGATTCATCTTCACACCTACCTTTTAAATTATCTACTATATTCTAACATAAAAAATAATCAAATAGT
>JAAYHU010000093.1 GCA_012735245.1 Tissierellia bacterium | reverse complement strand
AGTTTAATTATTGTGTAAAAACTGGTATTTTTTGTCTAGGGGTTCTGTAGATTTAATTACAGAGCCACCTAGGCAAATTTCATCTTTATACAATACAGCTACCTGACCGGGTGTTACTGCTTTTACTGGTTCCTTGTATTGAATATGAAGGTCTCCATTATCCAAGATATTAACTATTACAGGTATATCCTTCTGCCTATACCTAAATTTGGCAGTACATTCCAATGGCATCTTCGGTGGACTTCCTAAAGTCCATGCTGGTTCTTCACTAATTAAAGATATGGAATATAAGGCAGGATGATCTTCCCCTTGGGCAACATAGAGTATATTTTTTTTCAAATCCTTTCCAGCTACGAACCAGGGTTCTCCCGTACCAATTCCACCAATTCCAATACCTCTTCTCTGGCCTAAGGTATAGTGAATAAGGCCTTTGTGCCTTCCCAAGCTTTGGCCATCTACACTTATAATATCCCCTTCCTTAGTTAATAGGTATCTATCTAAAAACTCATCAAAATCCCTTTCTCCTATAAAGCATATGCCAGTTGAATCCTTTTTCTTTGCTGTGTATAGATTATATTTTTCTGCTATGGCCCTTACTTCTTTTTTCTCTAAATGACCAACAGGAAATAAGGTTTTGGAAAGGGCCCTTTGTCCAATTCTAGACAGAAAGTAGCTTTGATCCTTGTTCTTATCCTTTCCCCTAAGGAGATAATATTTTCCATTTCGTTCTTCCACCTGGGCATAGTGGCCCATGGCTATATAATCTCCATCTAATTTTAAAGCATAATCTAGAAAGGCATTAAACTTTATTTCTTGATTACACATTACATCGGGGTTGGGAGTTCTGCCCTTTTTATATTCGTTTAAAAAATAGGTAAATACCCTGTCCCAATATTCCTTTTCAAAATTTATAGTATAAAAGGGAATATCCAATTGCTCTGCAACTCTTCTTGCATCTTCTGCATCCTGGGTTGCAGTACATACTCCAAATTCGTCGATTTCTGACCAGTTTTTCATAAATAGGGCGATTACATCATATCCAGCTTTTTTCAGTAATAATGCAGAAACTGAGGAATCTACCCCTCCACTCATACCTAAAATTACTCTCTTTTTCATAGAATTCCCCTCACAAATTTTTCTTTAAAAGCATTATATAATATTTTAAGCTTATTTGAAATAAATATTCTGTAGGAAACTTTTAAGAAGATTCAACATATCTATATTAAATAAATGCTTAAATAATCTTCCTTTTTATAAGAAAAGGGGAAATGCAGCAAATAGTAGAACTGAAAGGAAGGAATTAGGAGAATGAAGTATTTAATATTGGCCTCAGTACTGATGATACTAAGTATATTTTGCCAAGCTAGTAGTTTACTTGCAAGTCAGTGTCAAAATTACCATCTGGCAGCCATGGGGGGCTTAAAGGATGAAATAAAAGAAGAACGAGAAATAGAAAATGATGAAGTACATGAATTAGATGAACTAGAGGAATTAGAGGAAATTGTTGAAAATACTGAAATAGATGATATAAAGGAAGAAATCATAGAAGAGGTAGAGATTACAAAGTTTAGAATAGATGGCCTAATGTTAAGGGAAGGAATAATAAGTGAAGAGGTACTAAGGCTTAAAAAATTTTTTATAGCTAAGGGTTATGAAGGATTAAGTGAAGATTATTTTTTTGATCAAAGAACTAAGGAAATAGTAATGGATTATCAAAGGGAAAATGGCTTAGTACCTGATGGTATAGTGGGAATAAAAACTTTTACTAGAATAAATGAAGATATGGAAGAAAATAAAATCCTTATTTTAGCTAAGGAATTAATTTTTTCTATGGACAACTGCCAAGAAAATATAGATGTACCCGAGGGAAACTTTATAGTTATCAATAAGGATAACAATACTCTTTATCATTTATATAACAGGGAAGTAGTTAAAACTTATCCAGTAGCAACCGGGAAGAATCCCAAATATACTCCAGAAGGTAAATTTATCATAGTAACCAAGTTTATAAATCCAGCATGGGGTGGGGCAGGGAGGTATAAACCCATAAGAGGAGGTGCACCAAATAATCCCTTAGGCAGGAGATGGATGGGATTAAATATAGGAGGAGGAGGGGTATATGGAATTCATGGAAACTCCGACAAAAATAGTATTGGCAGGTACATTTCCTTAGGCTGTATCAGGATGTTTAATGAAGATGTGGAAGAACTTTATGATTTAATTGACCTTGGGACCCCAGTATGGATTGGCACAGAAGAAAAACTAAAAGAGTTTGGAATAATATTTGGTTACAATACTGTTACTAATATAGACAGTGATGGATAATTATAGTAGAATGAAACTGTAAAGATAATAAGGGAAAGGGGAATACAAATGAAGAAAAAATCATTAATCCTGATCATGGTTTCCATTTTTTTAGTCTTAATTAAGTCTATTCAAATAAAGGTATTAGCATCAAGTGAAATCAAGCTCAATATCGATGGGAAAACCATAGAGTCATCAGTATCCCCTTATATAGAAAATGGAAGAACAATGGTTCCAATCCGTATAATTAGTGAAGAACTAGGGGCAGATGTTGTATGGAATGAAGAAGATAGGACTGTAGAGATCATAAAAGATAATACTAGCATATTGTTAAGAATTGATAGCAGGTTAGTAGAATACAAGGGAGATGAGAGAAAATTCTTTATATCAGACATAGCTCCCAAAATAACAAATGAAAGGACTTTTGTACCTATTCGATTAGTTAGTAATGGACTAGGTATAGGCATCCAATGGGATGAGAAAAGTAGAACTATATATATTGATTCAAGGGAAACTTCTGAATTTATCCCTTTCTATGATGTTAAGATAAGTTCAATAGCTAATGGACAAACTATATCAGGAAAAACAGAACTTCAAGTTAGTTTGACCGGTGAAATAAATAATGATAAGGAAATAAGGTATTTACTACTGGACCCAAATACGGCCAAGGGCTATGTAATAGGAAGGGGAGAGGATGTAAGGGGCAAGTATATATGGTTGCCAAGCTTAAGGGATAATGGTGACAAAGCCTTAGTTGCTGCCATTTATGATGAGGATGGAAATTTTATTGCAGGAGATGCTGTTTCGATTGAGGTTGATGTACAACCAGAAGTATATCTTACTGGCTTAGATGAAGAAATAATAGATGGTCCTGTTACTTTAGGTGCTGATGTGAACTTTGAAGCATTTTATGTAAAATATGAAATAACTAATTTGGATAAAAACAAAACAACGGCAACAGGGGAGATGGATCCATATGGTCCATTTATTTGGACTCCAATGTGGGAGGATAATGGCAATTATGAATTTAAGGTAATAGCTTATGATTATGATGGACAAGCATATGAAAGTGAACCTATAACGGGCAGGGTGGAAGTTACTAAAAAACTTTCTCTCTTGGGGGTCAAAGAGGGAATGACTGTAGATAGGCCAGTTACCCTGTCCGCTTCTCGAAATTTTCATGTCAGCGAAACTGAATATGTAATGAGAGACCCTACCACAGGAGAAGAAATAGTCATAGCAAGGCTTGGATATGGCAGCTACAAGTGGTTTCCAACCCCTGATATTTCTGGCCAAAGGGAGTTGTTTGTAAGGGTAAAGGATACAGGGCTTAGAACAATTGAAAGTGAAAGTATTACTGTTAAAATAGATGGTAGTCCTAGACTCTTATTAGATGGAATTGGCCCAAACCAAGTCATTACTGGGGATGTAAAGTTAGGGGTAATAAGCAATTTTGATTTAGTTGAAGTTGAGTACATCATTACTAATATGGAAACAGGCTTTGCAAAAGTCTTAAGTTCTGATGAAGAAAAGAAAGAAGTTATATTTTCACCAAATAAGGAAGATAGTGGCTGGTGGAAAATAAAAGCCTCAGGCAAGTACGAAGGTAAAATAATAGAAAGTGAAGAAATACCATTTAAAGTATATTTAGACAAAACCTATGGACCTGTGCCAATAATAGAGAAAGATAAATTCTTAGGCTTAGCATCAAATCTGGCGAAGGAATCTTGGGAAAAAACTGGAATGTCTGCAGCATTGCAAACTGCCCAGGCCATACTTGAAACTGGATGGGGACAAAGTGTACCAGT
>JAAYHU010000009.1 GCA_012735245.1 Tissierellia bacterium | reverse complement strand
TTTAAAAATATAATTCGTCTTTCATTGCCTTTCACTTCCCACAAATGAATTCCAGTATCACCTGTAACTATCTTAATATCTGTATTAACAGGAAGCATCATAAAACTTCTAAATAGCATGTTTATCATTCCACCATGGGATACAATACATAGTCTTATGTTCTCTTCCTTTTCATATTTACATAAGAGTTTTGACCAGAAAGTCTCAGCCCTTGCTCTAAAATTAATATATGATTCTGAACCTGCAAACTCATCATGTGGCTTCCTTCCGCCTTCTGGCAAAGGAAACTTTTTATCTGCCTCTGAACCAGTTAATCCTGCCAACAATCCATTATTCCATTCCATCAGTAAATCATCAAATATTATCTCTACACCTACTTCTTTACTTATAAATTCAGCAGTTTTGGCAGCCCTTTTTAGAGGACTACTTAAAATAACATCAATCTTATAATGTTCCTTTATCCATTCTGCAGCACATTTTGCCTGCATACAACCTAATTCTGTAAGTTGAAAATCAGCTCGTCCTTCATGCCTATCTTCTAAATCAGCTACCGATTGCCCATGCCTCACAACCAATATTTCCATTTGATTTCCTCCTTAACTTATAATTGTAAACCTTCCATATATTTTCATCCCTTAAATATTTCACTGCAATTTGATATAGGACCAAAGTAACTATTAATTTCTATAACTTAAAACAATATCCGCATTTTCAGCTGGACAATATTTTTTAACATAAATATCTTCTGCTGGAAAATACCTCCTTTCATATTTCTTCTTTATTTCTTCAACACTTCCTATATATTTGTCCCTCTCAATTACATGTTTTAACCTTATCTCCTTTGGAACATCCAAATAAATATAGTAATCGATATATTCTCTTAACTCTTTTCTCTGCAAAAATATTCCTTCTAATAATAGAATTGAACCCATTGGTATTTTAATTTGTTCTAAAAGATATTTGTCCTTTTCCTTATCATACAATTCTATCCTTTTATCAATCTCAATACCTTTCTTTATAGGCATTAAAATCTCTTTAATCAAATAATCATATCTCCATTGTAGATTATAATAACAGTACCATTCTTCTTTAGCTTCGTTATATCTAATATTTCTTGGATATATAAAATCATCTATATGCAATATAAAAGAATTTATACTTTTATTATCTAAATATAATTTTAATAAACTAGCAATTGTTGTTTTCCCAGCCCCACCTAAACCGTCAATCCCTATGATTAAAATCCTATTTAGAATAAACCATTCCAACATTTTCTCTAATAATTCCTTCATTTAAAATCACCTATTTATTGTTATAAAAAAATATCATCTAAATTCTAATTTCCTATAAGTAATGATTTTTTATTTTTAATATTATTTATTAACGCTTCTGGATTCAATACTTTGTATTCTTTCCCATCATCACCACATATGGTACAATCCAACTTGCACCACCTGAATAATAGAAAACATATTTTTCTTCTCCTGTTGGGCTGGCTACATACCTACAGTCCATAGGAACTAATATTTTATATTTAAATACTGTATAACTAGCATCTCTCCAGAAATATCCTCTTGTATAGGAATCTAAGTCATTGGGGTCTACTAAAGGATTACGTCCAGCTCCTCCCAAACTATAACCACCACCAACCTTAGTGCCAACTACAATAGTATATATTCCTTCATCTGCAGCTCTTTTTATCGCTTCTTTAACTAAATCAAAATTTTTGAACTCTGAATCGCTTAATCCCATAGAAATTGAAATAACATGTATCTTTTTATTCTCTGGCAATGTCTTATTATCTCCATAATCCTATCAATAGCTTCTGCAACCCAATATAAATCATTCCTATAGAAATCAGCAGCAATATAGTACAAATCCGCTTCAGGTGCTACACCTACATTTTTACCTACTGCAATAGAAACAACTGCTGATCCATGCATTCTAGCCATATTATCATCTTGTAAAATATGAATTTGCTCATATAATTTAAGTTGGCCATATTTTTAATCTTTTCAATATCAAATTCCTTTGGAAGGCTATTAGGCCATACTGTATCATCATCAAAATCTGCTGTTAACAAATAATCCAGCTTATCTGACAAATCAATGCTGGATAAGTCTATAGATCTTAAATCATGGAAAAATTCAGTTCCACCGTTTTCTGGCAATTCATCTAATTTAAGATTGCCTTCTATCTCTTTAAAATCTAAAGGCTTAGAAGTTTAACAATGTCTAGTGAATCAGTTGCAGAAAGTGTTGTAACATATCCATCTTCATACTCTATCACTCTATAACCTTCAGATGTTATATATTCTTTGACAACATTGTATGTGGTTCCTGTATCTTCCCATGTATTATTAGATTCTTCATCATTTTCAGTGTTGGTATCACCAGTTGATTTGTTACTTAAATCATTATGAGTTTCAGTTTCCCCATTCTCAACAGTAATCGTTGTAGATTCTTTTTGTTTTCATTACTATTCACATTAGCAGTACATGCTGTAAGCATAAGAATTAATGTCAAAACTACAGATAGTTTTTTCACTATTCTTCTCCCTCGGAATCTCAAAATCCTATCTTTTTCCCCCTTATGAAGTTATTAATTCAATTTAAATCCATAAACTTATCTTAATACTAATAATACTATTTTTCAATATTGCGAAGTTTAAAATTTTTAAGTCAACAGCTTTTTTGTATAAAAAAATATGGTAGACAGCCATTGCCATCTACCTTATATAAACTATTCTTCTATTTTTTCTAACCTAATTCCTGTCATTTGACCGTTTAGGTCTAGTTTTTCTAAGTTATCATCTTTAATCCTTATAATTGATTTTGCCAAGGTTTCTGATTTAATATATTCTTCGAATTCATCAATTGCTGCTTTGATTTCATCAGAACCATCATAGTAGATATTTATATTGTCTAAGACTTCATATCCATTGTTCTTCCTCATCTGCTGTACCTTGGATATGAATTCCCTAGCATATCCTTCATTGATTAAATCAGGAGTCAATGTAGTATCTAGGATAACGAATAAATTGTTTTCCATTGCTACATCGAAGCCTTCTTTAGCTGTTATGGTTACTAGGACATAATCCTTTACTATTTCCGTATCCTCTCCATCTAGATTTAGTATTAGGGTTTCTCCACTTTCTAATTTTTCCACCGCTTCACGGGCATCTAGTTCATTTAAGGCTTTGGCAAAGGCTTTTATTTTGCTGCCTAGTATAGGACCTGCTACCTTATAATTGGGTTTCAGTGAGTAATTCATATACTGTGACAAGTCTTTTTCAAATACTACATTTTTCACGTTTAGCTCTTCTTCAATTAAGGGGACTAAATCCTTTATTTGCTCTTCATATTTTCCATCTATGACTACTTCCTTAAGTGGTTGCCTTACCTTAATTTTTACTGCTTCCCTAGATGCACGGCCTAGGGTTACTAGATCTCTTACTAAATCCATTTTTTCCTCTAATTCCTTATCTATGAGCTCTAAATTAGGTTCTGGATAATATGCTAGGTGTACTGATTCTTCGTCTGTCAAGTTTTGGAATATTTCCTCGGAAATAAATGGTACAAAGGGTGCAACTAACTTACAAACTCCAACAAGAATTTCATAGGTTGTATTATATACAGACTTCTTATCATCGTCTAGTTCAGTTGACCAAAATCTCCTTCTATTTCTCCTAATATACCAATTTGACAAGTCCTCTATAACAAATTCTTGTATATCTCTAACTACCTTAGTTAATTCAAATACATCCATGTTTTCATTGGCAGATTTTACTAAACTGTTGTATTTAGATAGGATCCACCTGTCTATTTCTGGCCTATCCTCATATTCGATGAAAAAGTCTCTTGGGTCTATTCCATCAGTATTGGCATATAGAGAGAAGAAATTGTACACATTTCGAATGGACCTAAAGAACTTGCTTTCTACTTCTCTAAGACCATCTACATCGAATCTAGTTGGGGTCCATGGTGGTGATACATAAATTAAATACCATCTTAGGACATCTGCCCCAAATTTGTCGAACAGCTCAAATGGGTCAACTGTATTTCCTCTAGATTTAGACATTTTTTTGCCATCTTTGTCTAAAATAAGATCATTAACTAGTACATTTTTGTAAGGTGATTTTCCAGTTACAAAGGTTGATATGGCTATAAGTGAATAGAACCAGCCTCTAGTTTGGTCTATTCCTTCACAGATAAAGTCTGCAGGGAATAGGGTATGGAAGTCATCCTTGTGCTCAAAGGGATAATGGTGTTGAGCAAAGGGCATAGCTCCACTATCAAACCATACATCTATTACATCCTTTTCCCTTGTCATGGTTCCGTTGCATTTATCACACCTTAGGTGAACCTCATCAACATATGGCCTGTGAAGTTCTATATCCATATCTATATCCTCTATGGCCCTCTCAATTAATTCCTTCCTTGAACCAACGCTGTCTACGTGGCCACAGTCGTCACATCTCCATATTGGTAGTGGAGTACCCCAATACCTGGACCTGGAGATAGCCCAATCGTTTAGGTTTTCTAGCCAGTTTCCAAACCTCTTTTCTCCAACGAAGGATGGATACCAGTTAACCTCGTTATTATTTTTAATCAACTGGTCTTTTAGTTTTGTCATTTCAATATACCATGATGGTTTTGCATAATACAGCAATGGGGTCTTACATCTCCAACAATGTGGATAATTGTGAGCTATTCTTTCCTTTTTATATAGTTTACCTTCTTGTCTTAACCATTGAATAATTTCTGGATCTGCGTCCATTACAAATTTGTCTTTCCATATAGTTTCTGTAAACTTACCTTCCTCTGATACTGGTTGAATAACTGGTAAATTATATTTCATTCCGGTATTATAGTCATCTTCACCAAAAGCAGGTGCAGTATGGACTATTCCTGTACCGTCTTCCGTTGTTACATAGTCTGCCACGGTGACGAAAAAGGCCTTTCCATCCACCTTAACAAAAGGAATTAGCTGTTCGTATTCTATATATTCTAAGTCTTTACCTTTCATTTCTTCCAATACTTCATAATCTTCCCCTAGGACCTTTTCTGCCAATTCCTTTGCTAAATAATAGACTTCATCATTTTGCCTAACCTTTACATAGTCTACTTCTGGATTAACAGTTAAGCTGACATTAGATGGTAAAGTCCATGGAGTAGTAGTCCAAGCTAAGAAGTATTCATCTTTGTCCTTCAGCTTAAACTTAGCTACTACTGTTTCAGTTTTGATTTCCTCATAGCCCTGTGCCACTTCATGAGAGGCTAATCCTGTACCACATCTTGAGCAATAGGGCAGGATCTTATGGCCTTCATATATTAAGCCTTCTTTGAAGAATTTGTCTAAGATCCACCAGACTGATTCTATATAATCATTATCCAAGGTTATATATGGATTATCTAAGTCTATTAGATAAGCCATTCTTTCAGTCATTTCTCTCCATAGCTTTTCATATTGGAACACAGATTCTCTACATTGCTTGTTAAATTCCTCTATTCCATATTTTTCTATATCCTGCTTGTTTTTCAAGTTTAATTTTTTCTCTACTTCTATTTCCACAGGAAGTCCATGGGTATCCCAACCTGCTTTTCGCTTTACCTGATAACCCTTCATGGTCTTATACCTACAGGTTAAATCCTTCAGGGTTCTCGCCATTACGTGATGGATTCCAGGTTTTCCATTGGCAGTTGGAGGCCCCTCATAAAAGATATAGGGCTTACTATTTTCCCTTGTAGCTACTGATTTGTTCAATAAATCTATTTTCTTCCAATATTCACTGATTCTTTGCTCTCTAATTTTTACTGGTTCATTTGATAATTCATTAAACCTTTTCACATTCTCATCCTTTCTAATTTTATAATTGAAATTTTGTGGACTTATTAGTTCTACATGGTGTAATATGATTTAATTATGATTAATGATTCAACAGATTAGTCCTAATAAAAAAACCCTAAGCCTAAGACTTAGGGACGAAAATTTCCGCGGTACCACCCAAATTACAAGAAGATACTAGGATACTTCTTGTCACTCAATAGTTCTAACGGTACTAACCGTAATACCCTACTTAGTTTCAGGTATTATGCTCCAAGGTGATCTTCACAAAGCAATTTATAATAATCTCTCACCAAATGATTATCTCTCTGTAATAAATTTACTTTGCTACTGTCCCTATCATCGCACCTATTTTAACTTGTATAATAATATACCTAAATTGCAAAATATTGTCAAGCCAAAAATTCAGCAAAATTCAATAGCCGAAGGTATTATTTTGATGGCAAGACAAGTCTTTATTCCCCTTTTTCTTGAATCTCTCTCAGCTTATATATTTCAGTGCTCCTATCCAAGTCTACCATATCATAGGTAATTAATTGACCTTTTTTAATATCCCTTGTCACTACTGCCTTATTATTGATTAGGCCTACAGGAACTAAATTCTTCTCCTTTGCTTCTTCATAGGTAAATATTTTCCCTAAGATAGTGTATTCTCCTATGCCGTCTAATCTTTCGCCTTTTTTTAAATCTTTCTTAGCTACTGCAACTACTTCAGCCACTGGTTTATCAAAGATAGGAGCAATAGTTGGTTCATTGTAAAAATAGGCCCTAGCTATGGAAATTGGAGTTTCTAAACTAGTTAAATGATATGGCCTATAGAGAACATAATTTGGCCCATCCCCCATTTTTAGAAATCTCATTTCATGATGGACTTGGGGTGAAGAAGTGGTAACTATAACAAAAACCCCTGGAGCTATACCATGGGCATAGTCTACTATCTTATACTTATTAAGTATTCCCCCTTCTTCCTTTAAACTATATATCTTTGGAAGGTCCTCCACCCTTGCAGTTGGCCCGTGGCCACCTGGTACATCGGGAATAAACCCAGTTGCATTTGCCATGGCTGCCATTTCAACCATGGTATTGGTGCCGTCTACAAAAGAAGCTAACCTAAGGGGTTTTAATTTAGATTTTTCCGCCTGCTCCCTTACTGTATCAGGTGTTGCATCATGGTCCATAGGATTATTTTTCCCCTTCCCTATGGCCAGTACTTCAAAGCCTGTTGCCTCTGCAAAGTCAAATATTTCTTTTACAGCTCCAGGTTCATCTCCTGCTGTACCTGAATATACAACTCCAGCTTTCTTCGCCATTTTATTAAGTATTGGCCCTACTACTACATCTGCCTCAATATTTAGCATAATTATATGTTTTCCATTTTCTATGGAGTCCATGGCGATTTTGGCTCCAGCATTAGGCACTCCTGTAGCATCTACTACTACGTCGATTAAATTAGCCTTTGCTGCTATATCAGAATCATCGCAGGCAACATATTTATTTCTTTCCATTGCAGTATTAATATCCTTAAGGTTCTTTGCTATTACAATATCATCCTTGGAAATCCCTGCTAAGGTGTAGGCTTCTACAGCATCTGATATCTTGTTACTTATTACCAGTGCAGGTTTCATACCTTTAACAAACATCATTTGGCTGACCATTCCTTTTCCCATAAGACCTGCACCAACTATGGCCACATTTATATTCCTATTATTTTCTTCCAGTTCAATTAGCTTTCTTTTTATTCCAGACATGAATCTTCCCCCATTTGTATTAGTTGATTGCTGCATTTAATCCTGCAACATATCCTGATGACCAGGCCCATTGCAGATTAAACCCTCCACAATCTCCATCTATATCTAATAGCTCTCCAACTATATACAGGCCTTTCACAATCTTTGATTCCATAGTTTGACTATTAATTTCATTAGTATTTACTCCGCCTGCTGTTACTTGGGAATCACTAAAGGATTTGCTCCCAATAACCTTAAAGCTCCAGGAAGTCAATATTCTTGAAATTCCCCTTATTTCTTCCTTAGAAAGGTTGCTTGTTCTTTTATTTTTATCTATATTCAATTCTTTAAGTATAGGAATTATAAGCCTTTTATTTATAAGGCCAATTAAGGCAATTTCTACTGTTTTTCTAGGCATGTATTCAAACCTTTTACATAAATAATCAAATAATTCATCTTCAGTTTTGCTATGAATTATTGAAACCTTTAATGTTACTTCTTTACCCTCATTCATATATTGTAAGGCTGTTCTGCTCAGTTGTAATATGGGAGGCCCTGAAATCCCATAGGATGTAAATAGAATATCGCCCTTATCCTCTAATATTAGCCTATTATCTACATAAATTCCTGCAATTCCTAAAAATTTTACTCCATCTACAGACTTTAAGATATTGCTATCTAACTTTAACTTAACTAGGCCTGGAAATACATCTGTTATAGTATGATTTAGTTTCTTACATAAGGAATATCCATTGCCATCTGAACCGCTGGCTGGTAATGCCATTCCTCCTGTAGCTAATATTACCTTATCTGCCTTAAATCTCCTATTGTCTTTTAATGTAATTATAAACTTCCTTTCCTTCTTTATGTCTACCACATAGGCTCCTGTTATAACTTCAATCCCCTTATCTTCTATTTCATACCTTAAAACATCTAAGACTGATGAAGCTTGAAAAGAAAGGGGAAAAACCTTCCCATTTTCCTCCACTGCTGGAGTTATGCCAAGCCTTTCGAAAAATTCAATCGTCATATCTACATTGAATTGAGATAAGGCACTATATGCAAACTTAGGATTTTCGCCATGATAATTATTTATACTCAAGTATCTATTTGTATAATTACATCTGCCATTTCCCGTTGCCAATAGTTTTTTACCTACTCTGTCATTTCTTTCAAGAATTAAGACATCTGCTCCATGATATCTTGCTGATATAGCTGCCATCATTCCAGCAGCTCCTCCACCTACTACAATTACCTTATTAGCCATAGAACTACTCCCTTATTAATTTTCAATACTATATTATTTTATACCTTTTCTTAAGTTTTGTCCATTCATATGAGCAATACAAAAGCCTACCAAGAGGTAGGCTATTATTTTCTATTCAATATGGCATTTAATATTATCCCCACTATAGCTGCAAAACTTAGTCCAGTTATGCTGACTGTCTCAGTTACAGGAATTCCTATTGTAAAACCTAACTTAGATGATAAATAGTCTCCACCTAAGCCAAAGACTAAGATGGCTGCCATTACCAGTATGTTTTTCCAATTAAATTCTACTTCATTGTTCTTTATAGTCTTTACTCCTATTATAGATATCATGCTAAATAACATTATAGATATTCCACCCATTACTGAATTAGGAATGGATTGTAGGACTGCTCCAATTTTAGATACGAATCCTAAAACTACTGCAAATATTGCTGCCAACCTTAATATTGATGGGTCATAATTTTTGGTTATTGCCAATACTCCAGTATTTTCACCATAAGTTGTATTGGCAGGACCACCTATAAAAGCTGCCACTGCAGTTGCCAATCCATCACCCAACAAGGTTCTATTTAAGCCAGGGTCCTCTATAAAGTTTTTCCCTACTACCTGCCCATTTGTAGTTATATCTCCCAAATGTTCCATAAAGACTGCCAGTACCACTGGTGCAATAATTCCTATAGCTCCTATATCAAATTTAGGTAGCCTGAAAGATGGCATATCAAAGAGGGCAGCCTCTCTAATAGGCCCTATATCTACAAGATTAAACTGATAGGCTATAATATAGCCTACGAAAACCCCTATTAATATTGAAAGCTGCTTTATAAATCCCTTCCCTTTAAAGTTAATTAAAAGGGCCAAGCCTAGTGTAATACCTGCTATTAAAAGGTTTTCCTTTGCCATTTCAACAGCTACAGGTAATAAATTCATACCTATAACTATGATCATTGGTCCTACTACTTGTGGAGCAAGGTATTTTTGAATTCTATCAACGCCTATTTTCTTTATTAAGAAAGATAAAATTATATAGAGTAACCCTGCTACTACCATGCCACCTTGAGCATAGGCCAAATCACCATTATAGACTTCTTTTACAGTTAAAATCACTGGAATAAATGCAAAGGATGAACCTAGAAATGCGGGAACTTTTCCCTTGGTACAAACGTGGAATATTAAGGTTCCAAGACCTGCAGTGAAAAGAGATACAGATGGGTCTAAGCCAGTAAGAATAGGGACTAAAACCGTTGCCCCAAACATGGCTATAAGATGTTGAAGTGCTAAAACTGCTTTCTTTGACCTGTCAATAAAGGTCATTTCCTTAGACATGGTTTTACCAAATACATTATCTATCATTTTTTCCTCTCCTTTCCAGCCTCACGGGACTGATTTAAAAGATTTTTTACACTTGAACCATTATACCACCATTTAAACATTTACACAATATATTTTTTTATTTCTTCAAAAAAAGAAGACCTTTTTACAGTCTTCTAAATCTATCCCTATCTTCTAAATTTGAAATTTCTAATCCTTCTTGTATTTGTAATAATATCAAGTCCTTATCTTGAGGTAAAGTGCCCCTCAAAGGTACATAGTTGGAAGCATGATTTGACCTAAATATGCAGTTATCTACCTCTAAGTCCATGACCATTTCCCTAGTCTCCAATAAGATTTCCCTCGGACTCAATAGTTGGAACTTACCCTTTTGAATATCTTCATATAGAGGAGTACCTTCTTCCACTATTAGGGTCAAAAGGCCTAGATAATGGGGATTTATTTCGTTAATGATTTTAGCAGATTCCTTAGCATGTTCTAGAGAGTGTTCTTTTCCCCCTATACCAGAAATAAGGGTTACAGACAACTTAATTCCTGATTCAACTACCCTCTTTCCTGCTTCAACCATTTCATCCCTGCTAACCCCTTTATTTATCATCTTTAATATCTTTTCTGAGCCTGATTCTATCCCAAGATATACAATACCTAAACCAAGGGATTTTAATTCTTTTAATTCATCTAAAGTTTTTGACAATATTGCTTTTGGTGAACCATAAATCCCTACCCTTTCACATTCTGGAAAGTTTTCCCTTATAAAAGTTAAAATCTTTTTAAGTTCAGCAGTTTTTATGGTTAAGGCATCACCATCTGCAATAAAAATCCTCTTTACAACTTTATATCTTTCTCTTCCTATCTTAAAATCTTCAATAATCTCCTCAGTATC
This sequence comes from Tissierellia bacterium, assembly GCA_012735245.1. Lineage (GTDB taxonomy): Bacteria > Bacillota > Clostridia > Tissierellales > Tissierellaceae > JAAYFT01. Next base: position 1,789 of record JAAYHU010000009.1, on the reverse strand, counting down.
CCTAATCCTAAACTTCTTGTCCTTGTACATGGAGCAAAAAGTACACTTGTTGTGACTACAACCTATAGTGGCCTGAACAATTAAACTATAGGCTTCACTAGGCGGCCTATATAGAGCCCCTTCATATCTCATTGTTTTTCTAAGCCTCCTTCTGTATATTTGTTGCCAGCATTCCATAGTATCCATTGGTCTAAGCCTGAATCATAGGTAGCCTGTTTTTGTGCCTTTATTTGCTCTGGTCCATAAGGTGTATAATATGGGCCGTAATCCTTTTTTAACCATGGTGCAGAAAAGTCTTGAAGCCAAGGCCTAAGTACTGCTTTTTTCTCAGGAGTTTCTAAATTATCTATTCTTTCCTTAGCAACGGACATACTAGTCTTTACTATTGTGTAAGGATCTGCATCAGGATATTTAACACCATAGGAACCTAAGGCGTAATGTGAAGGATAAACCATTGGACATAAAAAATCTACTGTGGTAGCTAAGGTTTCTAAATGTTGGCCAAGTCTCATATCATCTTCTACAGTAGTAACTAAACCAAAAATATCAGCTGATACATATACACCATAGGGTGCTAATCTTTCTCTGGCATATCTTAAAAATTCAGCTATTGCATCTCTCATAGGCTCATTAGCACTATCACCATAATCTATTAAATCCCTTTTTCCATCGGTAGGAAATCTCACATAATCAAATTGAATTTCTTTAAATCCCATTAAAGCTGCTTCTTCTGCAATTTGTATTGGGTATTCCCATGATTCTCTGTTATAAGGGTTAAGCCAAGCATCTCCCTTATTATCTCTCCAAATCTTGCCGTCTTTTGTTTTTACAGCTAAGTCTGGTCTTTTGCTGGCAGCAGTTCGGTCTTTAAAGGTTACGATTCTGGCTATGGGATATATGTCTTTTTCTGCCAACAAGTTCATGGATTGAACAAAATCCTTATCCTTTACCACCTTATCTGCTTCTAATTCTTTCACCATTGGAATATTTGATTCGTATGTTAGTGTGCCATAATCATCTTTAACATCTATAACAACGGCATTTAATTCCGTCCTGTCGATTAAATCGATTAAGTCATAAAACCTGCTTTTATACCCCAATGTATTACCTGTCATATAGATTCCCTTCACAGGGATAGTTTTCCTATATGCAGCCCAATTTGTAGAGGGTTGCTTTAGGTAATCTAGTTCTGTAATTATGGTAGGTACTTCTACATCTTCTCTTGCTTCTACTTCTTTTGAAATTTCATCTTCCTTAGGAATTTCATTCCCTTTACAACCTGCTAATAGTGCTGCAGTTAGTAATAGGGCCCCTAGAACCTTTATGTTTTTCTTCATTATGTTCCCCCTTATATTTGATGTCATTTCTTCGATATTTCCATTATATAATATGTAAACTTTTATTACAACAAATATAAAAGACCCCATTACTAAACAACTAATAGGGTCCTCAATTAATTTTGAATGATGCTTTTATAATGATATATACTTTAATTCATTCTAATCCAAAAATTTCATTGCATCTTCTTTTGTCCTTGGTTTAAAACCTAGTTGTTCAATTGATACATTGTACATTAACTCATATTCAATAACTATTTCTCAACTATAAAGAACTAAATCATTTTTTAAGTAATAAAGAAGACCCTACTACGAACCAACGTAATAGAGCCTTCTATTAATTTAATTTTTTTTAATTTATAGGTCTGGCAACGTGCTACTCTCCCAGGGCGTCTCCACCCTAGTACCATCGCCGCTGAGATGCTTAACTTCTGTGTTCGGTATGGGTACAG
>JAAYHU010000092.1 GCA_012735245.1 Tissierellia bacterium | reverse complement strand
TTGGTTTTCCTAGACTTATAATATCAGCCTTTCTAATACTATTGCTGATAGTTGCTGCAGCATTGAATATTCCTATGTCTGGCATTTTGCAGGACATATTTACTAGGTTTGGTATGAATGCAATCTTGGTCCTGGCCATGGTGCCTTCTATCCAATCTGGTATAGGGATTAACTTTAACCTCCCACTGGGAGTAATCTTTGGTCTTATCGGAGCCTTAATCAGTATGGAATTTGGCCTTACTGGATGGACCAGTTTCTTTGTGGCCATAGGAATTGCAGTTCCTCTGGCTATAATCGCTGGATACTTATATGGCTTAATGCTAAATAGGGTTAAGGGTCAGGAAATGACCGTCGGTAATTATTTTGGATATTCAGTTGTATCTTTTATGTGTATATTCTGGCTTGTAGCCCCCTTTAAAAATCCTGAAATGACTTGGGCTATGGGGGGTAGCGGACTTAGGGTTACCCTATCAATGGCATCAACCATGGGTGGCGTCTTAGACAATGCCTTTAGATTTGAGGTTTATCCTCAGTGGATGCCAAAGTGGCTAGTAAGCTTTTTAGAAATAGTACCAGTAGGCCTATTGCTTACTTTCGCAGTATTGGCAGCAATCGTATGGATCTTTTCCAAGAGCAAACTGGGAATTTCTATGAAAGTAGCTGGTAGTTCAGAAGCCTTTGCTACTTCCAATGGTATAAATGTTGATAAACAAAGACTTTTAGGAATTATTCTTTCTACAGTATTGGCTGCAATAGGAATTATCGTATACAGCCAATCCTTTGGATTTGTGCAGCTATATAATGCACCCTTGTATGTAGCCCTTCCAGCAGCTGCATCCATTTTAATAGGTGGTGCAAGTTTAAGGAAGGCAAAAATAATCCACGTAATAATAGGTACCTTCCTATTCCAAGGACTACTGGTCGTAGCACTGCCTGTAATCAACATCTTGTCTGAAGGTAGTATGGCTGAAATAATAAGAATTGTAATCAGTAACGGTATAATCCTTTATGCTTTAACTAGAAAGGAAGGTGAAGCTGCATGATAGTTCCAATAGTGTTTTTGATAATCAGCTTAGCAGGCTTCGTTTTATCCGGTTTGCCACTTAACTTCGTTCTTAACGAGATGGTATTTAGGCTTTCAAGAAACCTAATCTTGGTCATGTCCCTAATCATCCCCGTAATTACAGGTATGGGATTAAACTTTGGTATAGTACTAGGGGCCATGGCAGGACAAGTAGGCCTAATATTTGTAATCAACTATGGCATTGGAGGCATAGGAGGAGTCTTAGTTGCAGTACTAATATCTACTCCTGTAGCCATTTTATTAGGTTATTTAACAGGTAAAGTCTTAAACAAGGCTAAGGGTAAAGAGATGATAACTTCCATGATCTTAGGCTTCTTTGCCAACGGAATATATCAATTGATCTTTATCCTCTTATCTGGTAGGGTAATCCCAATAAAGAATAAGGATATGCTCATGTCTACCGGTGTAGGATTGAAAAACACCATAGACTTAAATATAATTAGGAAATCCCTAGATAATTTATTCTTTGGAAATATAACTCCTTTTCCAATAGTTACCTTGATAATTACAGCCCTACTATTTGTAGGCCTATACTTCCTATTAAAGACTAAGCTAGGTCAAGAAATGAGGGCTGTTGGTCAAAGCATGCACATAGCCGGAGTCTCCGGTATAAATGTTGATAGGACTAGGATTATTGCCATAATAATCTCCACAGTATTGGCAGCCTGGGGCCAAATAGTCTACCTTCAAAACATGGGTACCCTAAGTACCTATACAAACCATGAGCAGGTAGGACTTTTTGCAGTTGCTTCCCTACTAATCGGTGGAGCATCTGTAAATAAGGCTTCATGGAAGGAAGCCCTAATAGGTACCTTCCTATTCCACTTACTATTTATAGTTTCTCCTCTAGCAGGCCAGAACCTCATGGGCAATGCCCAAATAGGTGAATACTTTAGGGTATTTATTGCCTATGGTGTTATAGGTCTAGCCCTACTCCTTCATGCTTGGGAGAAAAACAAGTCAAAGACCCAATTGTCAGATATATAGTTAAATAGTTAATAGTGAAAAGTGAATAGTGAATAGTTTTGTAAAAAGTATCAAAAGCACCAATGCCTCTGAAAGATGTGCAATATCTTCCAGCCACATGGGTGCTTTGATACTTTTT
>JAAYHU010000091.1 GCA_012735245.1 Tissierellia bacterium | reverse complement strand
TTGATTAGATACTACCTATGAGGAATTGAAATCTCTTTTTGAAGTATTTCTGTCATTTTTTCGTCATAGGATTAGATACTACCTATGAGGAATTGAAATCTATTTTGGAGGGGCAATATGGAAAAAACACTAATGGATTAGATACTACCTATGAGGAATTGAAATAAGACCAGTAATATCCACTACCGATACCGTCGGGGTAGGATTAGATACTACCTATGAGGAATTGAAATAATTCCAGCCTCCTCTACAAATTTACGAGCGGTTTCCTGATTAGATACTACCTATGAGGAATTGAAATCTGAGTAAGACTATAATGCTCTAATGGAAAACATAAAAGATTAGATACTACTTATAATCAGTAGATGCTCTTATTGATTTTTACTTTTTATTTAGGCTCACGAACTATAGCTATATAATGCAAAGTCGAGAACGCCAGATATTCTGGTGTTTTTGTTTTTACATAATTATATGTAATTTAAACAAATATTTATAATATTCATAAAAAAAGTAGAAAATTAGCAGGACTTTTTGAATTTATGTAGAATAACTAATAATATATGAACGACAGGGAATTGGCATAGAGATGTAATAGAAAGGGGGGGATATGAGGTGATAGAAGGACTGTTACAGATAGGTAATGCATTACCATTTGAGGAAGGGTCTTTAACAAATTTTATTAAAGAGATAGAACCTAAAAGAAAAAACAAACAATTAAATGTTTTAAAATTAAATTTTGACTTAGAAAAAAAGCAAGTAACATTTGATACAAAAGAAGAAATAGATAACGAAACAGCCTATAAATATAATTTTATTGGCTCAGGAAGTCCAAGGGCAGCTCAATGGTATACAAGCAGTACTACGATTAACTATTTTATATCAGAAACTATATACAACCTATCACAGCTAGACCTAGGAGAGGATCTAAATAATAAGGTAAAAAAAGTATTAGATGAGTTCTTTTTTAAGCTTGATAAGGGTTTAGATACGAAATATACTTACCTATTGGATATAAAAAAATATGGCATATCTGATAAATCAATCGAAGATATTTACAATGAATCCAGAGATAGTGATAATATAGGAAAGAAAATATTAGACTTAATGTCGAAAGAAATTCAAAACTATTTAAAGGAAAATTACAGCTCATCTCTGAGAGAGTTCGGACTCTTTATACTTCAAATCAATGGAGAAACCATTTCTACAAATCCCACTTATATTGAGAAAGTTCTAGAATCTAAACAACCTAAAGATAAAAATAAAGGAAATACAGAAAACAAAGGTATATGTAGTGCTTGTCAATCAATCAAAAATCTTACATCAGACTTCTCTAAAACAAAAATAAAACTATTTACAACAAACCTCAACATATTTGCCAGTTACTTTTCCCAAAAAAATTATTACAAGAACATGCAGTTTTGTGAATCCTGTTTAATGAAATTATTAGCAGGAGAAAACTATACAATGAATAATTTAAACACAAAGCTTTCTACATTTGATGTATATATCATCCCTCAATTTATATCTGGTGAGCCTTTAAATGAAGGTGAACTAGATGAAATATCCAATAAAATAATCAAATCATTTAATACGGTAAAGTCTTATGAAAGTATAAGAGAATTAAAGAGCCATATTGCTGACGATATCGATGAAAAAGATGAGGAAAGTTACTTTTTATTAAATTTCCTATTCTATAAAAGAAGTCAGGCTTCAACAAAAGTCCAAGCTTTAGTCAAGGATGTCGACCCTTCTATCTTTGATAGAATTAACGAATCGCTGCATAATGCAAATTATGCTATAATCAACCTATTAGGATATAATTGGAAACAATATATTACTTTTAACACCCCATATTTTATGAATCCAATAAGATTAAGTAGTGGTGATCCGACACAATTTAGGGATGTATTACAGACTTATGACCATATATTGACAGGGAAAAGATTAAATAAAAGGCATGTAATTAAAAATATCGTAGATTGTGTAAACATTATTAGGTTAGAGAAACCTTCTTACAATATTGACATAAAGAAACGTATTGAATTTTTCGTGGTACAGGCCAATGGTTATATAAGATTTCTTGAAGAAATGGGCTGTATAAAGGAGGGGAGTGGCTTGGATATAGATAAATTGATGATAAAAGATGATATGAAAGATTTCATAACTGAAATGGGATATAACGAAGAACAGACAGCATTGTTTTTACTAGGTACTTTGATAGGAGAAATAGGAAATGCACAATATGATCCAAATAGTGAAAGCAAAAATAAACCTATTTTGAATAAGATTAACTGGAACGGAGTTGACAAAAGTAAACTAATTAGACTTACCAAGGACGTTTTCGCCAAATTAAATCAAGAAAAGATTAGGCATTATAATGAGGTTACATTTGGTGAAATGAAGAGGCTATTAGATAAAAACTTAGACACTTGGTCAATGAATAAGGATGAAAACCTGTTTTATATCCTTTCAGGTTACTCATATGCTACTGTAAAACCAATATTAAAGGGGGCTAAGAAAAATGAAAAATAGTGAGATCTTATACCTTTATGATGCTAAATTCACTAATCCTAATGGGGACCCGGATGAAGAAAATAGACCTAGGATGGATTATGAGAGGGAAATTAACCTAGTTTCTGACTTGAGACTTAAAAGATATATAAGAGATTATATGTTACAAGAAGGAAAGGATATCTTTGTTACTAGAGTAGGTGATGTACCAGTTACTGCAGATCAAAGAATCAAGAAGTTAAAAGATTCAAGTGAAGATTGGATACTAGAAAACTGGCCAGATGTTAGAATGTTTGGTGCTACAATGACAGTAAAAAAAGATGCAAGAACCTATATTGGGCCTATCCAGTTTAATTGGGGGTATTCACTGAACAAGGTAGAGTTACTTGAGGCCAGCATTACATCACACTTTGCAGCTAGTGAAAGCGCTACGCAAGGAACAATTGGAAAGGACTACAGGGTCAAATACTCCCTCATAGCATTTTCAGGGATTATAAGTGGGAAAAGGGCAGAAAAAACTAGGCTTAAAGAGGAAGATGTTCTTTTCTTGGATAGGGCCATGAAATATGCAATACCGAGCCTTGCCACTAGGAGTAAAATTGGGCAATATCCTAGACTATATATGAGAGTAGAATACAATAATGATGAGACCGTGCTTGGAGATTTTAGAGACTATATTGAATTGGTTGAAAAGAATCCTAGCATAAGAGATATAAGTGAATGTAGTATTGAGATTAAGAGATTACTAAACTTACTAAAAAGCAATGAGGATAAGATTAGCAAAATCATCTACTTCATTGATGAAAATTTGGAATTAACTTTTGAAGGGAAAAAAGTCAGTCTTGAAGAGGAGTTATCAAACTTTAAACTAGACCAAGTAGAGTAGGTGAGAAAATTGAAAGTAATAGTTTTTGATATTAAAGGGAGGTTTGCACATTTCAGAAAATTTTACTCCAATTCCTCTTCTTTAACCTATGGGATACCTCCTAGGACAACCTTAGCAGGAATAGTTGCAGCAATTCTTGGATACGAAAGGGACGAATATTATCAAGTGTTAGATTCAGACAAGCTATATATTACAGCTAAGAAATTGACTACGACGAGCAAAATAATTCAGACATTAAATTATATAAGAGCTGAAAACATGAAAGATATTATGATACCTAAGCAATATACACAAGTACCCTTTGAAATATTAACAAGCGAAAATGGAGTAGCTTATCGGGTATACTTATTTCATGAAAATAAAAATATCTTTGATGAAATTGAGGAGAGGCTAATAAATCAAAGATTTGTCTATCCACCTTCATTGGGGGCTGTGAATTTTCATTCTAGTATAAACTATGTTGGCACAATAGACGCAATAGCTGTAAGTAGTTCTGATTTTATTAGCATTTCTACCCCTATAAGAGTTGACAATTTAAAGGAGTTAAAAATAAGCTCATATAGAGGCAGGTTGATAAAAGAAAGAATGGTTGTTAATTTTGATACCAATAGAATTGCAAAAGAAATAGCAAGTTATATATACGATGATGATGGAAACGAAATAGTAGCTAAAGTAGGTGACAGAATATACCAGCTATCAGATGGTGAGAATATAGTTTTTATGTAAGGAGTGAGAAAATGCAATTCTACTCTCATCCAGATAAATTACTAATAGACCATCTAAAAGAGGTAAGGGATATAGGGATAGGAAAGCTACCAAGAGAATTAAGAGATGCGTATGAAATTGCTAGCCTAAGTCATGATTTTGGGAAATATACAAGTTATTTTCAAAAGTATTTAAAAAATAATAATAGAAGTGAGTATTCAAATCATGGTTTCATATCTGCCATATTTGGAGCCTACTTAGCTTTTGAAATATATGGGGAAGAAAACTATCTTCCCCTACTAATTTATAATGCCATACTGCATCATCATGGTAACCTAGAAAGTCCATCCTTTAACCTACCACATAGATATAAAAATATAAAAAGAACAGATTTCGAATTCAATCTATTGAAAAAAATTGATATCTTTAAAATACAAATTGATGATGTTAGGCAAAATAGAAGTATTATTGAAGAGGATATGGAATTACTAGGCTGGAAAAAACACTTTGCTAGTTTTATAGAACAAGATGACTTAATATATGAAATTCTTTCTAAACTAAAAAAGATAGATCGTGGGTTATCAAAAGACGATGATTATAAACCATATTTTATTCATCAAGCCATTTATTCAGCCCTTATATCATCAGATAAGCTATCAGCATCAGGAATAGAATATGATAAACCATTATTTGAAAGCTTCAATAAATTGAATAAGATTAAAAATCAAGTTATCAAGAAAGATGGCAAAAAAATAAATGATATAAGAAATGAAATATTTGAAAAGGTACAAACGTCCTTGGAGAATAAACATAAAGATAATAATATATTTTTTATAACTGCTCCAACGGGTACTGGTAAAACCTATACTGGATTTTATGCAGCTTTAAGACTAAAGGAATTATTAAACATGAAAGGAAAAATAATATACGTCTTGCCGTTTACGTCTATAATAGAGCAAAATTTTGATTCACTAGTAAATATTTATGAAAAAATAGATGACTTTAACAAGAATAGAAGTAGATATATAATAAAACACCATAATTTATCGAAAACAGATTATGAAACCGAATACAGGGACTACACGAAAACCCAATCGGAATTATTGGTTGAAAATTGGGAGAGTGGAGTAATTATAACAACCTTTGTTCAATTATTTGAGACAATAATTGGAAGCCGAAATAGGATGTTAAAGAAATATGTGAATTTTTATGATTCAGTGATATTATTAGATGAAATTCAATCAGTAGATATAAAATACTATAAACTTATAGAATTTACATTGGAAAAACTTTGCGAATTAACTAATTCAAAGATAATAATGATGACTGCTACAAAACCTATGTTATTGACAGATGGAGTTGAGCTACTAGATGATAATGAAAAATATTACAACCTATTTAACCGTACAAAACTTATACCTAAGTTAGAGAGTAGAAGTATTGATGAATTTGTTGATGAATTTCTAGAGAATATGGAGGATAAGTCATATTTAATTGTATGCAATACCATAAATCAATCCTTGGAAATATTTGATAAGTTAAAAGACTTGGATAGAGAAGTGTATTATTTATCGACAAATATTCTACCCATTCATAGGAGGGAAAGAATAGAAAAAATTAGGGAAAAATTAAATCGTGGTGAAAAAATAATATTAGTATCTACACAAGTAGTTGAAGCTGGAGTAGATTTAGATTTTGATGAAGTGATTAGGGATATTGGTCCACTCGATTCCATAATCCAGTGTGCAGGTAGATGTAATAGAAATGGAAATAAGGATATTGGCAGTGTAAAAATATATCGAATGGTTAATGAGCATGGATATAATTATGCAAATTATATCTATGGAAATACTACAATCGATATAACAATGAAATTGATAAGGGACAAAGACGTGATTAGTGAGAGAAGTTTTTATTATCTTATAGAGGAGTATTTTAAAGAAGTTATAGAAAACAAATCTAAAAATGAATCAGAGGACTTTATAAAAGCAATTAATAGTCTTGATTTTTCAAAGGGAGATAAATCTATTAACAAATTTTCTCTAATTAAAAATAATCCAATGTATCATGATGTATTGTTTGTGTATGATGACATAGTCGAAGAGTCTTTAGAAGAATATAAGGCCATTTCTAAGATAAGAAATTTTGAAGAAAAAAGAGAAAAATACCTAGAAATTGGACAAGTATTTAAAAATTATACCCTATCTTTGCCGGAAAAATATTGTAAGTATTTCACTGAAGAGGCAGGCCTTTTAATTCTTCCAAGGGTAGCGATTGAAGATTATTATGATGAAAATATTGGCTTTATAAGGGATAAAGAGGATGAAACCTTAATCTTTTGAGGTGGTTACGTTGGAAGAGATGAGAGTAAATGGAACCCTAATCTGGTATTATCATATTTGTAAGAGAGAAGTTTGGTTAATGGCAAGAAAAATAAGCCCTGATCAGGATGATTCAAATATTCAATTAGGGAGATTTATGCATGAGCAAAGTTATAATAGAGAAAAAAAGGAAGTATCTATTGGCAATGTAGTAGTAGATGTTATAAATAAAAAAGATGGTTTTCTTGTATTGGGGGAAGTGAAAAAGAGTTCGCGATTTGAAGAAAGCGCAAAGATGCAGTTAGCATATTATCTGTTGGAAATTAAAAGGCATGGATTTGAGGGAAAGGGAACTTTAATGTTTCCAAAAGAGAAGAAAAGAGTTGATATTGAACTTACAGATGACCTAATCAAAGAATTAGAAGAAATAGAAAAAGATATTGTAAAAATTGCAAAACAAGAATATCCACCAAAACCAGAGAAAATAAAATATTGTACCAATTGTGCTTACGGTGAGTTTTGCTGGGCTTAGGAGGAGTGTGATGAAAAAAAGAGTTTTTATTTTTAATGATGGAGAGCTTAAAAGGAAGGATAATACAGTTTACTTTGAGACGGAGGAAACAAAAAAATATTTACCAATAGAAGATATTAAAGAGATTTATATTTTTGGAGAGGTATCTTTAAACAAAAAATTCTTAGATTATATGAGCCAGAAAGAAGTGATTTTACATTTTTTTAATTACTATGGGTACTATACAGGAACATTCTACCC
>JAAYHU010000090.1 GCA_012735245.1 Tissierellia bacterium | reverse complement strand
GTTTTTCAAATCCTCCCTTATGTACTTGGCTAAATTTAGCCCTGAGTTTTCCTCCTCCAAAAAAATATCTATTAAAACTAGTGCTATATTATTGTTGTTAATTAGGATTTCTTTGGCTTCGTCAGAATTATAAGAGCTGATAAATTCGATACACCTATCTTCAAAGCGGAGATTTTTATTTATCTCTTTTATCATCCGGTGTATAAAATTGTCATCGTCTACTATCAGTACCCTCCAAAAGTTGTTACTATTACAATTTTTTTCTAATTCTTCCATGGCCATAATTGTCCTCCTCAAAAGTCATATTTAATTGTTATTCTGCTTAAATAGTTTTTTTATGTCCTCTGGTTTATATTTATATTCTACTGCAGTAATATTCTCCTCCTCTATCTTCTTATACAATTCCTTGCGAACTATATCTATATCTCTTGGAGCCTCTATTCCTATCTTTACCTTACCGTCTTCAATTTCTATAACCTTAATCTCTATTTTCCCATCTAAGATGATGGATTCATCTTTTTTTCTTGTAAGTATAAGCATATTACTTGACCTCCTCTTGGAAGTCTTGGGCGAATATAAAGTGCTTGGTTGAATATCTGGAATCTTCTAGTATTACTTGTTTCCCTAATCTTTTCTTATGGTTTATAACTATGGGCCCCAAGAGGTTTGCTGTCATCTTTCTTATATCTTCGGGGACAACTACTATGGAATATATGAGTACATCTTCTGGCTTTTCTATTTTTAATTTATCTATGGCTGTTTGTGGAATAATTATATCATAATCTTTAAACACTTCAAAAGGATTTATAATTATAAATGAAAGATTTGGATTTTTGACGGATTGGAGATGGTGAAAGGGGTTGTCCTCATCTTCATTTAATATGATTATAAATTCCTTTTCTTCATCAAAGCCTGGTATTCCCTCTTTGAAAAATATAATGTTTTCTTCTGAGACTTCAATTTCTCCAAAATCTCTAGTTTTTACTTTCATATGTATCATCTCCTACCTATTTTTGACTAACAACTACAAGGCCTATGTCAAAACATGGTATATACCATTATTATACCTTTTTTTGTCAAGAGCTTCTATGAGTATTTGTACCCATAAAACGGGATTTTATTACAAAAAATTTAGGGATACGAAGGTTTCGTATCCCTATTATCTTAAGAAGTCCATTAAGCTGGGTTGGATTATACGGGCACTTACTCCAAGGCTGGCCCTATAAACATTTTCCTCTATGGCTAATCTCATTAGGGCGTCGGGAAGGCTAACATCTTCATTGAAGGATAAAAGTTCTTGCAATGTCAGCAATTGATCTTCCAGTTTGTTTTCTGTAAGTTCTAACCTATTTACTCTAGCACCTATTTCTGATGTAACGGACAGTACTTGATTCATAGAGTCCTTTATTCTAGTCAAGGATGTTTGTATAGTATCATGGTCTGGGTCATCTGGGTCCAAGGCACCTATTAAGTCATCAAAAACTTGGATTAGGTAGGCCTTCTCTCCAGCACTTACTTTAGAAGTGTAATCTGCTGTATCCCCTTTACCAAAGACCTTGTTACCCAATGTGTTTACCGGTACCCTTTCAGCTACTCCCACATTGTAGATAAATACCTCTTCATTATTAATATCTATTTTATAATTTCCATCTTCATCTAACAGCTCTTTATCTGTTTTAAAACCAGTAAATAGTGTTCTGCCTGCATAGGTTGAGTTGGCTATTAGTATTAGGTGGTCCCTTAACTCTTCGATTTCATCCCTTATTTTTGATAAGTCCTGCTCATTAGGCCCATTGGCTGCCTGTACTGTTAGGACATTGGCCCTGTGTAGGACTGAATTGATTTCCTTTAAGGCAGATTCTGTTTCCAAGAGCCAGGATTTGGCATCCTTGGCGTTTCTTAGGTATTGTTCTACCTTTGATATATCTGTATTGAATTTAAGCGACTTACTGGCCCCTATTGGGTCGTCTGAGGGTACCCTAAACTTTTTCCCTACGGAGGATTCGTATTGTAGTTTTTCTAATCTCTGCAGGGTTTTGTTTAAGTTATAGGTCATATTGTTTATCAGCATATTATTTGTTATTCTCAAGTGATTTTCCTCCCCTTTTACCAATTCACAATTCACAGTTCACTATTCACAATTATTTTGGTCAAACTTTGGGGTCTTTTTGACCATAGTTCTTAGCTTTCTCAATTGTGCATTGTGCATTATTTTATCTTCCCACAAGTCCTAACCTATTTATAGTAACGTCGATTACCATATCCATAGTTGATATCATTTTTGAAGCTGCTACGTAGACGTGCTGGAACCTTACCATGTCTGCCATTTCTTCATCTAAATTAACTCCTGATATGGAGGATCTTTTGGTTTCTATGTTCTTTTGTATCAGTTCCTGGGTTCCGAATAGTCTTTTTGCCTGAAGGCTGTCTACTGCCATACTGGATAAAATAGATTTTATGAAGTCGTCCGGAGTCCCTTGGGATACCCCTCCTGTGAAGAATTCCTTATCTTCTCTTTGGGCAATTAGTTTTAAGATGTTTGTATTGTCTTCTGCCAGCCCACCATTTACTCCTGCTGCTGCAATCTTTTTAACATCATCTAAGATCTCCTGATTTATACTTATGGTGGCTGCAGCTTCATTCCAATTGGAAATTACAAAGAAGTCTATCCCTTCTCCTTCTCTAGTCTCACCAAGGCCATAGCCTTGCTTATGGATGGCATTGAACTTTTCTGCAAATCCTCTGGCAAATTCATTCAGCTTATTAATATAATATGGTACACCCCTATAGGTATTGTTTTCTCCATCGCCCTCATATACGTCCATTAAGCCCTTTAATTCTCCTGATTTCAGGTTGATTATACCGCCGTTTTCCCAGCTTATCTTTTCTCCCTTAGTCCCATCCTTATTGAATACTACCCTATTTACATATAGGTGGTCTACTAGGGATATGCCTTCTACAGATACGGTGTATTTGCCATCCTGAGATTCGCTTACCCTTACACTGACTATTTTGGAAAGTTCATCTACTAGGATTTCCCTTCTATCCCTTAAATCGTTGGCAGGTTTTCCATCTAACTCTTGAGAATATATCTGCCTATTTAGGGCTCCTATCTGTTCTGCCAGGCTGTTTATTTGCTTTACCTTCATATCTATGTTGTATTCCACTTCTTTTAGCATATCCATTAGTCTTTCTGCTGTTTCGTTTATGTGCTTTGTAAAGGCTAGGGCATTTTCCCTTACAGGCTCTCTAAAGGACAAGTCTGATGGGTTTTTGCTCATTTCCTCCAGGCTAGCATAAAAATCATCTAAGTATTTTCTAAAGCTGCTATCTGAAGGCTCTCCCATTAGTTTTTCTATTTCTGTTAAGGCATTTTTCTTTATTTCCCATTCTCCTAGGGGGGCTGTTTCATTCCAATATTTAAAGTCTACAAAGGCATCTCTTACTCTTTGGACATTGTAGATTTCTGTACCAGTACCTAGAAAACCTATGCCTGGCATCCTAAAAGGGTCTGTAGCCCTCTGTTCTACTTGCTGCCTTGAATAGCCCTTTGTATTTGCGTTGTTAATATTATGATTAGTTGTATATAAAGCTCTTTGTGATGCGAGCAAACCTTTTACTGCACTATTGAAGCCAAAAAACATAGATATCCGCTCCTTCTAAAATTCTGAATTGTGAATTTTGAATTGTGAATTAGGCTATCTTCCAACGATTCCTACCCTCGTTACTATAGTCTCTATCATTTCGTCTATGGCATTTATTACTCTAGAATTGGCTACATAAGAGTGCTGGAATTTAATCATGTCTGCCATTTCCTCATCTAGGGACACTCCCGATATGGACTTTCTCTTTTCATCTATGGATTTGATTAAGAAGTCTTGGTTATTTGCAATTGTTCTAGAGGCTTCCCTTTCCAGGCCAAGGCTTAAGATAATATCCCTATAATAATCATCTATGTTCATCTCCAGCTTGTCGGGATCAGAAAAAGGATCTTCTGGGTTGTAAATGCCAAATAGGACCTTGTTTCTCAATTCATAGATGTCCTTAGCAATGTCTCCATCTCCTATGTTGCCAGACCTAGATATGGCTATCTTGTTGAAATTAGCTAAATCTGGATTTACCCTAATATTGGCAGCTGCATTTCCTATGCCATCTAGGCCTACAAAGAAGTTATTGTCAGTTTCTCCTAACAAGTCATAGCCTGTCCTATGGAGGGCGTTTATTTCATTGGCAATTGTATAGACCAATATATCTAACCTATTCATGTATTCCGTTACAGACTTATCCCTTGCATCTATGAAGCCGCCCAATTCTCCTAGTCCATTTAAATCGATTTTTTCATTTGTGTTGTAAAAATATAGATGGGCTAGGCCATTATTGTCATGCTCAATATCTATGGTGCTGATGAAGTTGCCGCTGACAAGTTCCTTGCCTCTTAGGTGGACTACTACTTCCCCAAAGGAATTTTCATAGGCTGTAACGGGAATCAATTCAGCCAGCCTATCTAAAAGGGCATTTCTTTCATCCCTATAATCATTGGCCTTTACCCTGCTGTTTTCCCCTTCTACTAGCTTTATCTTATGATTCAATTCACCAATTCTCTTTAGAATATCATTAGTTTCATTTACCTTTATTAGTATCTCATTGTTTAAATTCATCTTGATATTGCTCAATTGGGTAGATATGTGGTTTACTGTATCTACAAAGGCTACGGAGGATTCATGGACTAAGCCCCTAATGGTTAAGCTCTCTGGTTCCTTATATAGCTCGTTCCAGTTATTCCAAAAATCATCCATTACCTTTTGTAAACCACTACTGGTTATTTCATTAAAGACAGCTTCTATGTCCTCTAATATTTGTGACTTGGCATAGTGGTAGCCAAAGCTGGATATTTCTCTCCTAAGTTTTAAGTCTAAAAACTCATCTCTTATCTGCCTAATTTCTGCTATATTAACTCCTGTACCTATTTCCAGCCTTCCAACTGAAGTCGTTGTATAAGAATTGGTAGCATGGATAGCAGATTGCCTAACGTAGTTTTTGTTATTAGCATTTGATATATTATGTGAAACAGTATTTAAGGATTGCTTAGATGCCTGCAATCCTGTAATAGATATATAAAGACCTCCAAAGCCCATAATTACACCTTCCTGTCAAATATACTTGTACCTCTTACCTTGTTATCCTTATCCTTTCCATAGCCAGGTTGAACTTGCATGTTGCTAATTAGATTTATATTAAAATCTATCCATTGAAGGTTTTCCTCTATTAAATCCCTGTTTAATCTATTTCTCAATTGCAGCTCTTCCATTATGGCCTGCATTTCATCCTTGATACTGGGCAAGTCTCCTTTTTCTCCAGGTATTCTTTCAATAATATTAGAAATAGGGGTGTTGGGAGCTACCCCCCAAGTATCTAATAACTTTTCCCTTTCTTCCTCTAAAAGGGCCATTTGATTTATTAAGTCTTCTTCCTTAATGGTTATGGCTTCTAAGTCTCTAATTTTATTGTTTATGATTAAGTCTGTCTTTTCAAAGGTTAAATCCTTCAAAAGCTTCAGTATGTCCAGTTCCTTCTTCAAAACTAATTCTAATTCTTCCCTAAAGGTCATCTTATCACCAACTATTAGATTTTTTTGTTGAAGCTGAGATCTTCCAATATCTTCTCAACGATTTTCTTTCCATCTACATAATAGGTGCCAGATTGAACTTGACTTTTAATCCTTTTTACCTTGTCTTTACGAATATCTTCCACTTCTCTTACCTTCTTCAAGGCATATTGAAATTCTATGGCTTTTTCCGATAGCTTAATTTCATCTTTTCCATCTGTTTTCCTGCCATCTGAAGTCTTGTTAGTTTTGGAATTC
>JAAYHU010000089.1 GCA_012735245.1 Tissierellia bacterium | reverse complement strand
GACCAATTGCCAGTTGGAGAAAAAATGATTTTGATAAATGATACAGATCCTTCCCATATATTTAATGAATTAAAGGAAAAAAGATTTGGAAAATTTGAATGGGAGTATATCGAGGAAGGGCCAGAAGTTTGGAAAGTTGCCCTTGCAAAAAAATACCTAAAATATATTTAAGTAGTAAATATGTAAATAGATAGCCTAGGCTATCTATTTACATATTTCTTGGTATAAATCCAACCTTTCTATATACTTTTCTAAGGGTTTTCAGAGCCTGATATTCTGCCTTTTCCGCACCAGACTTATATACTTTTTCCAGGTAATCTTTATTCTTTATTAGTTCATCATATTTTCTTTGAATAGGTTCCAAGCCTGCTATAACTATTTCTGCCAAATCTTCTTTAAATATACCATATCCTTTTCCTTCATACCGATTGACTATTACATCTATTTCTTCTCCTGAAAAGATACTGTATATATTTAATAGGTTTCTAATTCCCAATTGTTCATCGTTATAAGCTATGACTCCTACTGAATCAGTAACTGCTCTTTTTATCTTTCTCCTTATGGCGTCCTTGTCATCTAAAATCAAAATATATCCATTTTCATCTGAATCCGATTTGCTCATCTTTGCTTCTGGATTTTGTAAGCTCATTATCCTTGCACCAAATTCCTTAATTAAAGGTTCTGGAACTTTAAAGGTTTCACTATATCTATTGTTAAACCTAATTGCCAAATCCCTGGCTAACTCTAAATGCTGTTTTTGATCTTCTCCTACAGGCACTAAGTCGGTTTGATATAGGAGGATATCTGCTGCCATAAGTACTGGATAGGTAAAGAGTCCAGCATTTAGGTTTTCTTCAGACCTCCTTGATTTTTCTTTATATTGGGTCATCCTGCTTAATTGGCCCATGTAGGAGATGGTATTTAAGACCCAGGTTAGTTCCGTGTGGGCAGGTACATGGGATTGGATAAATAAAGTACTCTTTTCTGGATCTATCCCACAGGCCATTAAAATGGCCAAAACCTCTAAGGTGTGTTTTCTAAGTTCCTTTGGTACTTGAGGTACTGTTATGGCATGTAAATCTACAATAGAATAATAGCAATTATATTCATCTTGTAATTCTACCCAATTCTTTATGGCTCCTGAATAATTTCCTATGGTTAAGGAACCAGTAGGCTGTACTCCACTGAAGACGATTTTCTTTTCCATATGCTCAACTCCCCTTTCATGTATTTTTTGCAATCCAGAAAACTTAACTTTAAAAGTGTATAAAAAAACCTTTCTTCTCTAAGACAAAGAGACGAAAGGTTGATTCCGCGGTGCCACTCTTTTTGCACAATGCCACTCTTATCCTTTAAGGGGGATTAGGCCTGTATCCTACTCATTTCAGATCCATACTCCCAAGTCCATTCATCATAATAGTGTCATTGGGCTTCCACCATCCCCAATTCGCTATAGACCTTTATTATGACTACTACTCTTGTTCATCGTATCTATTATATTATTATCTATTATACAGATTTTTCTACAATTGTAAATACATTATACTATATAAATATAGCCTGATTTTTTCTTTTTAACTATTCTTGCTGGAGCACCTACTGCGGTGCTATAGGGAGGTACATCTTCCAAGACTACTGAATTAGCTCCTATTTTGGCTCCCTTTCCGATGGTAATAGGCCCTAGGATTTTAGCCCCAGCACCAATAATTACATCATCTTCTACAGTAGGATGCCTTTTTTTATTCTTTTCTCCTCCTATTCCACCTAGGGTTACTCCATGGTACATTACCACGTTATTTCCTATTTCAGCAGTTTCCCCAATAACTACCCCCATTCCATGGTCTATAAATAGGTTCTTCCCTATTTTAGCTCCAGGGTGTATTTCTATTCCTGTAATTCTTCTTGCTCTTTGGGAAATTATCCAGGCTAAGGTATATCGCTTTTTATTATATAGTTTGTGAGCAATTCTATGATAAAACAGAGCTTTTGTGCTGGGATAGAAAAACATGGCTGTAAATAAGCTCCTTGCAGCAGGGTCTTTCTCTAAGATGTTTTTCCCTTCTTCTATTAGTCTTTTAAACATAGAATCACTCTCCATTATACAAATCAGTAGATAAATATCTTTCTCCAGTATCAGGTAAGACTGTAACTACCCTTTTACCCTTTCCTAACCTTTTGGCTATAATACTTGCTGCAGCTACATTGGCTCCAGATGAGATGCCGCATAATATTCCCTCTTC
>JAAYHU010000088.1 GCA_012735245.1 Tissierellia bacterium | reverse complement strand
TGTGAAAGATAAAGGAAATTTCCTTCCATTATCCAATAAAAATCTAAATTGTTCTTGAGGGATTTTAATAAATTGGTTATAATCTTTTGGTAATGGTTTTTTGCAATAATTTTTTAATTAGGAGGTAATTATGGTTTTTTCATGGTACACAGCAGCAGTTTTGACAATAATCTTATGGGGAATAACTGACCTCTTTTACAAAAAAGGTACAGATCCCAATGACAGGTATAGTCATTTAAGAATCGTATTTATGGTTGGCTTAGTAATGGGCATACAAGCCTTATTCCAGTTAAATAAAATGGGCTGGGAATATGACCCAATGAATATTATTAAATACTTACCAGTTTCATCCATGTATATATTGTCTATGACCTTAGGTTATGTAGGACTTAGGTACTTGGAAGTTTCCATCAATTCTCCTGTAAGCAATACCTCTGGTGCTATTGCAGGGATACTTGCTTTTTTAGTCTTAGGTAAGACTATGAATATATGGCAATTGGCAGCAGTTACTATGATAACCATAGGCCTTATAGGTATAGGTATTATTGAGAGGGATTTAGCAGAAGTAGAAAAGATTAAAAGAAATGAAACAATCGATAAAAAACATAAACTTGGTCCAATAGCTCTTATTTTCCCAATACTTTATGCTGTTGTAGATGCCTTAGGAACATTTTTAGATGACGTTTATTTAAGTAAATTGATGAGTCCTGAGGTGGCATTGGTTTCCTATGAATTGACATTTTTGTTCTGTGGAATTTTGGCATATTTATATATTACAGTGGTAAAAAAAGAGAAGTTTAATTTTTTGCAGCAAAAAGACAAAGGCTTGGCAGCTATATTTGAGACAGCAGGGCAGTTTTTTTATGTCTATGCCTTAGATACCAATTCAGTAGTAGTTGCACCTATGATTGCCAGTTATAGTATTGTATCTGTAATTCTAGGACGAATATTTCTTAAAGAAATGCTGACGAGGAAGCAATATTTGTTTATTGCCATAGTAATGACTGGAGTATTCATATTGGGATTTTTTGAATAGAAAAAGGTTAGGCAGGCCTAACCTTTAAATCTATTTTAATATATTTTAGGTAGATGTATTTTCTCAACCCTAAATAATTTCTTAAATGTCTATTTACCGTGTCTCTGAAATCTTCTAGTTCCTTTATGTCATCATCAGTACTGGTATAAGTACTATACTTAGTTTTTACAAAAATATGGGTGATTTGTTTAAGATTTTTTTCACCATGATAATAAAATTTGTTAGCAATCCGATTTGCATACTCATAATGGGTTTCACCAGGTTTTTGAGGGTAGCCAAATAATTCTATAAGTCTATGGATTTGTTTGTATAAGTATACAATCTTTTCATTATTAGATAGCCTTTTATATTTAATATCTTCAAGTTTAATATAAATATATCCTCTTAAGAATCTTATGGAGATTAATAATATAAATATTCCTGTCAGTATATGCCCAGTATTTTTTCTTGTCTCAGGTTTGTTTTCAGCAGGAATATTATTTGTAATATTATTTTCTTCCCTCGTAATTACTAAATCACCATTGAAAACTTCTTCTATGACTTCAATTCCCCTTCTATTGGGAAATTCCACATTATGGGAAAGGTTATTTTCTTTTTCTTCAGCGGGTTTGTAGTTTTCCATCCTTGGTTGAAGGGGATAGGCAGGAGTCGGTTCAAAAACCATCCAGCCTACAGGTTCTATAAAGGCTTCTACCCAGGTATGGGCATTTTTATTACTTACTTCATAAATTCCAGGTTCAACTTCTTCCCTGGCTAAGTATCCTTCAATATACCTGGTAGGTATTCCTTCTAAACGAAGCATAATTGCCATGGCAGTAGCAAAATAGGTGCAATAGCCTTTCTTTTCATTAAATAAAAAGTGAGAAATAAACTCGGCATCTTCTGGTACTTCTTTAACATCCAAACTATATTCGTAATTATCCCTAAGGTATTTTTCAATGGCAACGGCTTTTTCGAAATCTGTTTCTTTGTCCTTAACTATAGTCTTTACTAAATCTTTCACTTCATTAGTTATCTTATCTTCTGGTATTTGGAGGTATATATCGATATTTTCTATATTATCCTTAGTATTATATATTCCTTTAGCTAGTAAAACTCCATATGGGTATGGTTTCTGGACCCTAATAGTATATGTTTCATATTTATATATTCCATCTGGTAATATTAATACATGATCATTATTTTTAAAGATAGATGTACCTTTTTCAGAATAGAATGAATCAGGCAAATAAGGGCTGAATACAGTTTGAGTAGCAAAATTCTGGTTTTTAATAGTTATACTTTTTTCTTCAAAATATGATTTTCTTTCATAATATGTTAAACCACTTAAACTATCATTTAGCTTATGCTTAGAAAAACCCCATTCATAAGACTGCCAGGAACTACCGGTATATATGTGTTTAACATTTCCTCTAAGATAAATGGGTTCATCTGATTTTACAATCATTATTTTCCTATCACTTAGCCTAATGGGACCACCTAATTTTGATTCACCTTCTTGTAAGCCAGTAATGGAAAAGTCAAATAAAGTAGCATTTTCTTTTTTTCTAGTATAGGCGTCATAGGACCTAAGGTCTTCTACAAAGGGAAAATAAGTATAAACCTTTTCTTGAAGCCATGGCCAGCTAAGATAGTTATAACTTTTAGGCAGTAGCAATGCTAAAGCTACTATAAATATGCTATAGATAACCACAGTTTTAAACCATTTGTTAAAAACAATGGCAGATCTTACACTAGTATATTTATTTAATCCCATTATTATAAAGAAAGATAATAAAAATAATGCCAACATCCAATAAGCTTCATCATAAAAATTGTACCAGTAATATAAAAAGGGAAGAATATAAATAGGTAATAGTATATAGATTTTATTTAGTTTAAAAATCACCACTGCAGTAAACAAGGATACCAAAATAATAGTCAAAATCCAAAACAAGATTATATTGTCAGGTGAAATATTTTCCTTGCCTAAAATATTTTCAAAGATATTTATAAATAGAGAATAAGCCCTTTCACTGATTATAAATATGATTGGATGGAAAAACCTATGAACTATTAATATAGTTACTAAACTAATTAATAAAACAATATACAAGACAATAGGATTGTAAAGCAAAAATTTAATTATCAAACTGCTAGCTAGTATAAAAGGAAATTGTATTTTTGCCTCTAATCTTAATCCCGTCCCTGTAGCAATCATATATACTAAAGTAAAAACCATTATTGAATAGAGAAGATTATATATGATGTTTTTATATTGCTTCCGCAATCTATCCATAGTATCCCTCCAAAGCTTCCCTGATATTGGTTTTATAATCTAACCAATATACAGGTATACCTTCAGATTTTAATCTTTTCTCTATTAGGCTATCTATATGGCCAGTTTCATTTTCATTGTCTGTAACCACGATAAATAATGGATATAAATTTTTCATCCTTAAATTAATTCCTAGAGAGCCAATGGCTTTGTCTAAATTTGGAGTAACGATGACTACAGTTGCCCCCCTATTCATAGTTTCAATTTTAGGTGAAATAAAAGAGAGGAAGTCCATATTTCCATTTCCTCTAAATTTTGCAAGGGCTTCTAAAAAGGGCTTAAAATCATGTTTTCGTCGACCTTGTATTTTAATATGCTCATTATGACTAAGGGTTTCCAAGGTAACCTCAATATTTTGATTTAAACAGTAGCTAACAACACTTGTAGTTACATCTACAATTTTATCCTCTACCCGATTATCAACATCATTCTTGAACAATCTGTAATCATTATCTACAAATATATTTACCTGAGTATCACCCCTATTTTCATACTCTTTTACTATGGGGGTGTTTTTTCTGGCAGTTAACTTCCAGTGTATAGATTTTATACTATCTCCTTCTTGATATTCTCTCAAAGTATTAATTCCGCTCTTATCTTGAAAAGAAGAATCCCAAATTAAAAGTTCTCCAGTTTGCTGGCTTGCTGATGTTTTAAAGGTAGAAAGGTCGATTACTTCTGGAAAAACTAAAAGGGAAGTAGTACTAGAAATTTTTTTCTTTATAGAGAAAAAACCAAAGGCATCTTTTATAGTTACGGTGATTTCTCCCATTTGATAGAAACCTCGTCTTCTTAACACTATGGTTTCTGAACCCTGATAAAAGCCCTTTTTCTCTATGGATAAAGTGATTTTAGGAGAGCTTATACCAGTCAGTTTTTTTGAAAAATCATTTTCAATTTCTAAGTAGGTTATTGGAAAGATACTATTATTAATCACCCTATATTTTACTTCTATTGTATCACCTGTATAAAGGGAATCCTTGGGTATTTCTACTGTACCTTGTAAAAATATAAAATTGATTAGGCAGTGAATAAAAGGTACTGCGTAGATTAATAACAAAATATAAAATAGGAAATAGGGCATAGTTCCTCCAACTAATAGCACGAAAAGAAATAGGGTTATAAAAGCTAGTAAGGGCACATATTTTCTTTTATTCATTTACTATCACCGGAATATAGATATGGTTTAGTAAATCAACCAATATTTCCTCAACACTCTTTCTTTCAATTTTAGCTTCTGGCGATAGGATAAGCCTATGGGATAATACAGGGATAGCCATATCTTTCACATCATCTGGTATTACATAATCCCTGCCTTCTATGTAGGCTTTTGCCTTAGATGCTTTAAGCAAATCAATGGAAGCTCTAGGGCTGGCACCCAATTGTAAACTTTCGTAGTTGCGGGTTAAATTTACTATATTAACAATATATTCAAAAATATCATGGTGAACATGAACATTATCTACTTCATCCTGCATCGCTAGTATATCTTCCCTTGATACAACTGCCTTAACCTGGTCAAGATCTTTAATAGATTGATAGTTTTTCAAAATTTGAATTTCATGAGATTTATCTGGATAACCAATTGACAAACGCATTAAAAAACGATCTAGCTGTGCTTCAGGTAATGGAAAAGTGCCTTGGTATTCTAAAGGATTTTGAGTTGCTAAAACCATAAAGGGCTTATCCAATACAAAATGATTCTCCTCAGTAGATACTTCACCTTCTTCCATGGCTTGTAGTAGGCTAGATTGGGTTTTAGGAGAAGTTCTATTGATTTCATCTGCTAAGAAGATTTGATTAAATATGGGACCTTTACGAAAGGAGAATTTACCAGTGTTCTTGTCATAAATACTTACACCTATAATATCTGAGGGCATTAAATCTGGAGTAAATTGAACCCTTTTATATGATAAATTCATACTCTTTGCCAGAACTTTAACAAGAGTAGTTTTACCAACACCAGGTACATCTTCAATTAAGAGATGGCCTCTGGCTAGTAAGCAGATTAAAACATTTTTCAAGACATCATCTTTTCCAATAATTATTTTTTTAAGGTTATTTAATATATCTAATGCCTTATCCTTGCCCATACTTACCTCCTAAGTTTAAATTATTTATCACCTTTATAAATAACTATACCATATTTTAACGAATAGAAAACTAGAATCATATCTTTTCTGCTTAGTTTTTTCCAATTACTAACAAGATTG
>JAAYHU010000087.1 GCA_012735245.1 Tissierellia bacterium | reverse complement strand
GAATAGCCTCCCTTATGTTATGTTGTTGTTTAGCATACTTCCATCATAACATATGGGGCTATTCTTTTTTGTACTTTTTCCTACAATTATTTTACACTAACCCTTATATCTGGATTTTCAGATATATTATTTTTAATAAAATCCTTTGCTATTGTTTTTTATATAGCTTTTATATTTCCCTTTAAAACGATATATTCTATATCTCTGGTATTCCTAATATCTTCTAATGGATTTGAGTTCAATATTAGAAAATCTGCAATTTTACCGGCTTCAATTTTACCAAAATCTTTAGTAAGGTTGAGAAATTCAACTGGTTTAATTGTAGCAGATTGCAAAGCTGCTAAATTAGAGAAATTACAGTCTACAAGCTCTTCCATTTCTTCGTGTACACTACATCCATAAAATATCTTAAATTGATCCCCCAATATACTGCAATGGGAATCAGTACCTACCAAAATAGGTAAATCCCTTTCATACATTTTTTGGACTAATCTCTTTTTACACTCATACATGAAATCAAAAAATGAAATAAGATTTGCTTTTTTAAGCTCAGCAGAAAAATTCTCCATTGAATTTGCCAATTCTTCAGGAATATATTTGTAAAAATCCGGTTTAGAATCTATTAATTCAGAGGTAGCCGCCTTCATTATTCTCAATGTAGGTACATGGTATACATTTTTCTTTAAACTCGCCTCAACAATTTGCTCAAATTTTTCTTCGTGAAAAGTATTAGCAGCTTCTTTTTCATTCATTTCAGCTATCATGTTATTTTTAGCATTTACATATTTCTCCCTTAGGGAACTTTCTAGATGAGAGGACCCTAAAAACATTCCTGTAAGATGTTCTATACTTTTCTGCCCTAAATTTATGGCATCAATAATTCTAACCCCATAAGGCACATGCCCTACTACATCTAATTTAAATTTTTTAGCAATCTCAATAAGTTCTAAATATTTTTCATAGGGTATATTGGAATGAACCTTAATATAATCAACACCAAAACCATATAGTTTTGCTACAATAGATTGCATATCCTCCGGTCCATTAACATTAATTCTGCTATCTGTACCCGGAATAATCTTATTATCTAAGATTGGGCCAGTAAAAAACAAATTTATAGGAAGGGATTCTTTTTCAAGTTTACTTTTTAAGTATTCTATTTCCGAAAAAGAAGAGCCCATATCCCTAATTCCTAATACTCCATTGGCTATCAAATGGGGTATTGCTAAATCCGCATTATCCAATATATGTATGTGCATATCCCACAGGCCTGGAATTAAGTATTTGTTTTTACAGTTAACAATATTAAGATCTAAATCTAAACTATCTATTTCATACCTTGAATCTAAGACTTCGGTAATCCTATCGCCTGTAATAAAAACATCCTTATTATAATCAATATCTCCAGTATATAAGTCAATAATATTTGCATTTTTTAATAAAAGAAGTTTGTTTTTTCCCTTATAAATATCTTTCTTAATATTCACAGTAATATTCCTCCTTTTTGACTTGCTTACATTAACATTGTCAGTACTACAATAACTATTGCTACTAAAGCATCCCCAATAACTAAACCTGTTGCTGCATTATTATAAGTCTCAGCACGCTTTTCACCAAATCTCTTCTCTATAAAGCCTCTTATTACACCACCAATTGACAAATTTAAAACCACACTTGGCATCAAATAAAGAGTAATAGCCAAAGCACCAGCAGGCAATCCTATAAATGACATTGCTAAGCCAATAATGCTTCCTATAACAAATCTCCCCATATCAAAGACATTAGACATTTCACCTGACAAACCAGAAGCAATTGAATAATACATCTTTCCAATGGGATAAGATATATGGTTAGAAGATAGTCCATGGGTTTTTACTAATCCGTAGAAAAATACAGTTCCAATAATAATTCCAGGAATAATCCCTATTATCTGTGCCCAAACTTGCTTCTTTGGGGAAGCCCCAAGCATATAACCTGTTTTCAAATCCATCATTGTATTTTGTGCTAATAATGTTATGGCTCCTGACATAAAAGATATTAAAAGGGTTACTATTGGCTCTCTAATTATGGAATATACTATAACTATCTGAAATACTGAAAATGCCAAAGCAGCACTAAGGCCAGATTCAGCCTGTATTCTTACAGATATCAGAGCTGTTGCCATTCCTAGTATAACAAAAAACAACATATGTATAGGATTAATATTGTAAGTAATTTTATAGAATACTATTGCTCCTAGAATACAAATAATCATACAAATAATCATTAGTTTAACAGGTACCACCTTTGATTCTTCATCTAGATTAGAACTATTAAAACTAAATGCCCTTAAAATAGCTTTTCTTTGTTTAATGAGGGGTAGAACTGAAGCAAACAAGGACATTCCAACCATAATCGGAATATTAAAATTCTGCATACCAGAATAATCAACTTGTGGATTTACATACCAACCTAAATTGGTACCAATTGGGCCAAGCACTAGATTAGAAACTAAAGATCCAATTAAAAGAATGATACTTATCTTAAATCCCAATATATATCCCATACCCAACATCATAGGCATTAATAATACTCCCATAACCATTCCTTCAGGCAAGTATTTAGAAAAATCTATCATAGCCGGAATAATCCCTAATATATTTTGCATAAAAACGATAATTAAGCCGATAGCAATAAATAGGAATAATATCTTGGCGTCCTTTCCAGTAAGGTTCCCGCCATTATCTATAGCAGTTTTACACATAATTGACTGGGGAAAAGGCAAACTAGGATCTTCCACCATTTGTTTTCTCAGCAATGTAACAAAGCAGATGCCTATAAGATTAGCTAATAATAGGGTAATAATTATAACGCTCCATTTAAACTCATAACCCAAAAACATTGCAGCAACATAATAAATTGCTAAACCTGTACAACTTAGTGCAACAGCTGAAGCAGTTGTTTGCATTATATTTATTTCTTTTTTATTTGTTGGGCCCCCAATTAATGGAATTAATATTACCCCTAGTATAGAAGCTACAGGGGAAACATTAAAATCCATTCCTGCAACTGCACCTAAGTATATAAGTAATGCCATCATAATTAGCCCTACAATTATTCCCCAAAAAATTGCCCTAACTGTAAATTCCTTTTCAACTCGGTTAGTCTTCTTTTCAAATGTAGAAGTACTTTCCTTCATAACTTAGCCTCCTAACTTTAATTAAATTTTAATACGCTACACAAACTGAACCGATTCAATCTTATTTTATAATAATCACCTGAGGAAGTCAATAATTTAATGAATATATTTAATATTTAGCCAATTTGACTAAAACTTTCAATGAATATATACTATATTATGGACTGTTAAATATTGTTTGATAATCCAATAAAAATAAATAAGGATTGGAATGGTTTTAATGCCAAAGGTTAATTTTTATAAATTAGATAAT
>JAAYHU010000086.1 GCA_012735245.1 Tissierellia bacterium | reverse complement strand
GGATATTAACTTCGAGAGAGTTTATCTATCCCTTACAGAAGGGAAGGTGGGTTAATTGGCTAAGTATTATTATCTATTTAAGGTTTCTGTAGAGAGGACTATAAAAGAGTTGATAAGATATAAGTTCAATTCCTTTTCTAATATACTGATCCTTTATGTAGTATTCACGGCCATGTTTTTAGGAATTAAAAGCTTTGGCATGAGTTTCGGAATTTCTCCCATAGATATGGGAGATAATCTGGAGGGGTTTATTGTAGGATATTTCCTGTGGACAATTATGATGATGGCCTATGCAGGTGTTGCTTACGGAATAATATATGATGCAAGTAGAGGAACCCTGGAGCAATTAAACATGTCAGACCTTAGGCTTTCTACTATAGTGACAGTAAGAAGTATTTCAGATTTAATTGTAGACCTATTAATTTCTATTATTCTCCTATATATCATTATGGCAACTACCAATTATAGGCTCCAGATAAAGCTGTTTTCAATTTTACCTCCCATATTTATAGGCATATTCAGCATCCTTGGCATTGGCTTAATCTTTGGAGGCTTGGCCCTTATATTTAAAAAGGTCCAATCCCTATTGAATATAGTTCAATATATTTTGGTAGCCTTTCTTATGATAAGTCCTACCAGTAAAATAATCAATGGTTTAATTCCCTTTAGGCCAACAATTGATTGTGTACTCTTAACTGTAATGAGGGGATATTCGCTTATGGATTTTTCAATATTTGATTATATGGTTATGGTGGCAAATTCCGTCTTATACTTTACTACAGGATTAATAGTCTTTAATAAATCGGTAAAAATAGCCAAGAAAAAAGGCTTACTAGGCCAATATTAGAAATTGCCAAGGATGGTTTCCTTGGCAATTATAATCTTTCAGCAATCCAATTGGCCAACATTAATTCCATTTCTGCTTCTCCCTTTACAGGATACTCCCTTGCAGAAGCCTTTAATTCCTCATAGTACTCCAATGCCTTTTCCTTATTATTATTGTAAAAGGCTTCATAGGCCATAAGGAGTCTTTTCTTCCCAATCATTAATCTAGCTGCCTTAATATACTTTTTAAGATTTTTATCGTATAAATCGTCAATTAGTTTTCTATCACAATCTCCAACAAGTTCTAAAAAAATCCTTTCACAATTGATTTCATATTTGTATGAAGCAGCGATTTTTTTAAAGTATGGCTTAAAAGAGTTAATGGCCTTTTTTGCATTTTCTAAATCTAAATTATCTAGATACCAATTATATTCAATTAACCTTAGGGCAGTATTAAGGGGCTTGGATAGGTCTGCATCTTCTTCCAACTTAAATGTTTCAATGGGCATATCCTTAAGCCTAAGCCCTTGACTTTGCAAAGCATGTACCTTAAGCTGTATAAAGAAGCTTTCCTTAGCACCTTTATCTTTGATTATAGATAAAATATTATGGGCGTCATTAGGTACTCCACCAATTATTATGGGAATTCCATTTGTTAGTGTCATGAAAAAACCAGCCATTGAGAATGCAACTAAGATGGACTTAAGGGGATAGTTTAGATTTACTCCAATCATTATGCCGATTATTGAAGCTGTTAGATTAAGTATTACCCCTCCATAATTATATAAGGCAAAGGGAGATTTTCCATTTTTCGTATCAGGGGGTATCATTAGGCATTGGCCTGCTATGCCTGGTAATTTGTATCTTTTAATGACAAGCTTTTCTTCTTCCTTAACTACGATATAGGAACCAATCCTAAAAGATAGGAAGGAATAACCTGTTAAAAGTCCAAAAATGAGATGGCCTGCCTCATGAATAATTAGATGTATAAAAAAACTAAGAATAAGTGTTGCAATAACCGCAAAGGATTCTAGAAATATCCCAAATGTATTATCACTTTTAGTATAGGAATCTACAAAGTTTTCAAAATAGGCAGAAACAATAAAGCCTACTACTCCACCAAATAACATATATATTGTAACTGTTAAAAGACTTTTTATTTTTTCCTTTTTCCCTTCTGGCTTATCCCAATTATTTTCTTGCATTACTCATCACTTCTTTCCAATAATTTCCTATTAGAATATGATTATTTCTATAATATATGATAAGGCATGGGTTTTCAATAGATTATAAATAATAAAAAACAAAAATTAAACTGCCAGGTTTAGGAAAGCTATTGGACTTAAGGTTAAAATTTTTCAAGAAATAGGGTAAGATAGATAAAGGGAGGAAGATTAGGAGGTAATGATATGAAAAAGATTTTTAAGAACGATTGGCAAGAATTATTGGAAGATGAAATGAAAAAGGATTATTATCAAAGGATGAGGAGATTTCTAATAGAAGAATATAGAACAAGAACCATATATCCAAACATGTATGATATATTCAATGCCTTACATTTAACCCCTTATAAGGATGTGAAGGTGGTAATCCTTGGCCAAGATCCCTATCATGGCCCTAACCAAGCCCATGGGCTTAGCTTTTCAGTAAAGCCTGGAGTGAAGATTCCCCCATCTTTAATGAATATATATAAGGAGTTAAGGGATGATTTAGGCTGCTACATACCTAATCATGGGAATTTAACTAAATGGGCAAAGGAAGGGGTATTATTACTCAATACCTCCTTAACGGTAAGGGCTGGGGATCCCAATTCCCATAGTAATATTGGATGGCAAATCTTTACAGACCACATAATAAAACTATTAAACCATAGAAAGGACCCAATAGTATTTATACTTTGGGGAAATAATGCCATAAAAAAGAAGGCCTTAATCAGCAATCCCTGGCATTATATAATAACATCCCCCCACCCAAGTCCTTATTCTGCCAACAGGGGATTTTTTGGCTCAAAACCCTTTTCAAAAACTAATAAGTTTTTAGAATCAATAGGAAAAAAACCAATAGATTGGCAAATTGAGAACATTTAACAGGTGGTGTAGTTCCTGTTATCCTTGGTATAAATTGGCAAACAGGAATAATTCCAATAGCCTGTTAAATACAAGCAATATAGGTATACCTAAGGTAAATTTCTTCTTAGACAATTTATGTTTAAAAACTACCATACCCGTTAAGGCCCCTGTAGCCCCTCCAAGGAAGGATATTAGGAGCAGGGTGTTTTCAGATATACGCCATTGGTGCCTTTCAGCCTTTATTTTATCTAAGGCAAAGAAGAAGAATGACAAAATATTAACTATACTAAAATATAAAAGTAAAACAGCTTGTCTTTCATTATGTATTAGATAATTCCACATGTTTGCTCTCCCAATATTAATGATTATAATAATATACCCAACTACTTGTCTAAATAATCACTATGATTGACATTATTATTCATATATTATAAAATATGAGTATATTTAGTAAATATTATAAATATAATTTATTAAATAAAGACATAGGGAATACAATATGTTATAATTTTGACAAACAGTGAATAGACAGCATTCTAAGGATGCTGTCTATTTTCGGATAATAGGAGAAGGAGGGTAAATATGGAATTTAAATTTGATATGGAAAAAAACAAGGAAAAGATTCAGGAATATATGAATTTCATCGATGAGAATCGGGACAAGCCCGGGATTTTGATGCCAGCCCTTCAAGAGGCACAGGAAAAATTTGGATACTTGCCTGCTGAGATTTTAGAATTAATTTCAAAGGAACTAAATATTCCACTGGCAGAAATATACGGTGTGGCAACTTTTTATTCTCAATTTACTTTTATACCTAAGGGAGAAAATAATATTTCCGTATGTCTTGGAACAGCTTGTTATGTAAAAGGAGCAGAGAAGATACTAGAGGAGTTGGAAAACGTCTTAGGCATAAAAAGCGGCGGCACCACTCCAGATTTGAAATTTTCCATAACTCCCACTAGGTGTGTAGGTGCCTGTGGCTTAGCACCAGTAATAAATATAAATGATGAAACCTATGGCAAATTAAAGGTTGAAGATATTAAAGGAATAATTGAAAAATATAGATAGTTAGAGGTGTAGAAAAATGATGACCTTAGAAAAGTTAAGAGAAATTAAGGAAAAGACTAGACCTTTATTGGAGGAGAGATTAAAAAAGGAAGATAAGACAGAAATAAGAGAAGATGGCAGCATAGTACTTAAAGGAGACTACTATAAAAAGCAACTGAGGGTTGCCCTAAGAAACTGTGAAATCATAAAACCTGATAGTATTGATGAATATATTGCCCTCGATGGCTACTCTGCCTTAGGAAAGGTACTCTTTGAAATGACTCCAGAAGAAGTCATCAATACTATGATAGAGTCAAATTTAAGGGGTAGGGGCGGAGCTGGTTTCCCAACGGGAAGAAAATGGAGAGAAGCCTTCAAATACGATTCAGATAAGAAATACATAATTTGTAATGCAGATGAGGGAGACCCAGGAGCCTTTATGGATAGGTCAATATTAGAAGGAGATCCCCATTCAGTACTTGAAGGTATGGCCATTGCTGGATATGCAGTGGGGGCAGACCAAGGATTTATATACGTCAGGGCAGAATACCCCTTAGCTGTAAAAACCCTGAAAGCAGCCATAGAACAGGCTAAGGAATATGGCCTCTTAGGCAAAAATATTTTTGGCACTGATTTTTCTTTTGATATCGAACTTAGGCTTGGAGCTGGAGCCTTTGTTTGCGGTGAAGGAACTGCCCTTATGGAGTCTATCGAAGGAAGAAGGGGCATGCCTAGGGTAAAAATCCATAGGACAGCCCACAAGGGCCTATGGGGAAAACCAACTATTATTAATAACGTTGAAACCCTAGCCAATGTACCTATAATATACCAAAAAGGTGCAGACTGGTTTAGGAGCATAGGAACTGAAAAATCACCAGGTACTAAGGTCTTTGCCCTAGTTGGCAAGGTAAAGGAAGCTGGACTTGTGGAAGTACCAATGGGTATGACCCTAAGGGAAATAGTTTTTGACATAGGCGGTGGAGTTGCTGATGGTAAGGCCATTAAGGCAATACAAACTGGTGGTCCATCTGGCGGATGTATACCAGCAGAACTTTTAGATACACCTGTAGACTTTGAATCCTTGGATAAAATTGGCTCAATCATGGGTTCAGGTGGAATGGTTGTAATGGATGAAACGGATTGTATGGTAGATATTGCAAGATTCTTCTTAGACTTCACTGTAGATGAATCCTGCGGTAAATGCGTTCCTTGTAGGGAAGGTACAAAGAGGATGTTAGAGATACTGGAGAAAATCACCGGTGGAAATGGGGAAGAAGGGGATATAGAAAGATTGGAATCCTTAGCTGAAACCATTAGTTCAGCATCCCTTTG
>JAAYHU010000085.1 GCA_012735245.1 Tissierellia bacterium | reverse complement strand
TCTCCAATTACTTTTAAGAAACCTTCATCCCCTAAATAGAAGAAAGCTGCTATTGGTATAACAGGTCCAAATATCTCGAATCCAAACTTAAATCCCTTTACTAAGTATTTTGTTATCTCTTCTAAGGCCTTGTTCCTATAGTTCAACAATGATACAAGTACTAAAATGAAAATTGCTGTTCCACCTATTAAGGCAGTTGCATCTCCGCCTTGCAAATCTGCAATAAACATTATTACAACATCTATAGCAAATAGCAAGGGTGTTAATACAGCCATAATCTTTTGAGTTTTAGGTGATAAATTTGATGTTTTGTTATTTGAATCAGCTTCTGTTTTATTTACTTTCTCTTTCTCTTCTACTTTTAGCTTTCCGCTTTTTAAATCCCTCTTGAGAAAAATAAATGCAACAACCGTGGTAACTATTCCCATTACAAATACCAAGGGAACACTGGCGGAGATGACCTCACTGACAGGTAAACCAGCAGCGTCTGCAGTAAGTTTAGGTGCCCCTTGTATAATGAAATCTCCAGATAAGGCTATACCATGGCCAAATAAATTCATGGTCATTGCCACTGCTAAGGCTGGTAGTCCTGCCTTTACAGCAACTGGTAGCATAACAGCTCCAATCAAGGCTACTGCTGGAGATGGCCAGAAAAACCAGGATATAACCATCATGAGGATTCCTATGACCCAATAAGCAAGGGTTGGATTCTTTATCAATTTAGTAAAAGGAGATACCATGACTTCATTTATTCCAGTTTCAGTTAAGATGCTGCTCATGCCTACTATTACAGATATAATCAAAATAGTGCCCATTAACTCAACTATGGCATAGATAAATGAGTTAAAGACTCCCATTATCCCTTGATATAGGGATGAAGTAGCTACTATGCTTAGCAAAAATATGCCCAATATACATACTAGGGTTGTATCTCGCTTTTTTATCATGATCCCTAAGATGATCAAGGTGAATAATAGGTATATATAGTGTAGGCTAGTTAATTGTACATCCATAAGAAAACCCTCCTTACAATTCTTTTAGTACTTCAGAATATGCAAGAAGGGGTTGTTCGGTTCAAAATAATTGTTATGAACATATCATCGGTGAAGCAAAAACTTTAATAAGCCAATGGCTAATAATATAGCTCCAAAAACTCTATGTATTATAATTGCTCCATCACTTGGTTCAGAGTCCTTTATCTTCCAGCCTATTTCCAAGTACCATGCAGCCCTTGGTGCTAAAAGATTAAACAAACCAATAATTACTAAAAAGAAAGTCATTCTAAGTCCCCCTATAGTATTCAGTAAAAGTCACAGATAGATTATAGAAGATATAGCCCATAGTAAAGCCTCCAATGATATCAGTAGGCCAATGGACTCCAAGATAGACTCTGCTAAAGCCCATTACTAATATGGCAATAGTAGCCATTATATAAAAACTTGTTTTCTTCTTTTTGTCCTTGGTTTTTCTAGTCAAAATATAAGCTACTGTGAAATAAAAAGTTGTAGCCACCATAGTATGCCCACTGGGATAGCTATAACCTCCTTGTTCAACTAGGAAGTACTCCAAAGGTCTGGTTCTTTGAAAGATTTGCTTTAATAAATAATTGAATATCCAGGAACCAGCAGTAGATATGAGTAATAACTTTGATTCATAGGATTTGTTTTTTATATGGTTATAGGCTACCACTAGAGTCATAACAGGTATAATAAAATAAGCTGAACCAATAAAGGAAATAAATCTCATTATCCTAAGGAATAATGGATTTATATTATTATGTAGATATTCTAATACAATATTATCAAAAAGTATGCCTTCATTACTTGTCCTAACCCTTAGTCCCAGTCCAACAAAGATTATAGACATTGTTATTAGAAAAAACCTCTGGTAATTTTTGTATAATCTAACCATTATCATCTTCCTTCTATTTGACTTAAATAGTAAAAGGGACAGGTAACTGTCCCTTATTTAGATTCTTATTTTCTTCCCCTTCTTCTTGGAGGCGCTATATGGATAGCTGAATCCACCAAGCCTAAGGTTGCCTCATAAAAGGCTTCTGAAAGGGTTGGATGAGCATGTATGGTCCTAGCTATACTTTGGACATCTAGCCCATTTGCAATGGCAATGGCTCCCTCATGAATTAAGTCATTGGCATGGGGGCCTAAGATAGTTACACCTAAAACCTTGTTGTCATCCTTTGTAGCAAATATCTTAACAAATCCTTGTCCTTCACCTAAGGATAAAGCTTTTCCATTGGCTGCAAACATGAACTTGCTAACCTTATAATCTATTCCAGATTTCTTCAACTCTTCTTCTGTCATACCTACAAAGGCTACCTCTGGCAGAGTGAATACACAGTTTGGATATACATCTAGATTTATATCAGGTTCAAGGCCCATTATCTTTTCCATTACATATACCCCTTGGGCTGAGGCTACATGGGCCAGTTGGATACCTAGATTATTTACATCACCTATGGCATAAATCCCTTCAACTGAGGTTTTAAAGTCCTCATCAACATGTATTCCAGTATGATCGTATTTTACCCCAATATTATCTAGATTTAACCCTTCTACCACTGGTCCCCTACCTGAGGCTATAAGTACCTTATCTCCATAAACTTCTATTTCTTCGTCCTTATTTTTATATTTGGCAACTACCTTTAATTTATCCCCTTCTTTTACGATTTCCTTAGCCCTAATGTCTACGTATACTTCCATGCCCTGCTTCTTCAAGAACATGGGAAGTCTTCTGGCTATTTCCATATCTATGTTTTTTAATATCCTAGATGCAAGAAGTATAACTTGAGAACCAAGCTCCTGATAAATACTAGCAAACTCTAAACCTATTACTCCTCCACCTACTACGATTAAGGTTTCTGGAATTTCTTCCATTTCAAGTAGGTCATCTGATGTAATTACACCTTCCAAATCTACTCCCTTGGTTTCAGTCATCTGTGGTTTAGAGCCAGTTGCTATAACTATATTATCTACGGTAATTTCCCTTGTACTTCCATCAAATAATTCTACTGTAACAGTATTCTTATCTTTTATGGATGCTGTGCCCCTTATTAGTTCTATGTTACTATAAGAGGAAATAAGCTGTTCTATACCTCCCACTAAGGTGCTAACTACTTGATTCTTTCTTTCCTGTAATGCCTTACCGTCTAATTTAAAATCTCCTACTTGGATTCCAAATTCGGAAGCCCTTCTTAAGTTAGACATTATTTCTGCATTTCTAAAATACGTTTTAGTAGGGATACAGCCCCTATTGAGGCATGTACCCCCTAGTTCTCTATTCTCTATTAATACTATATTAGCACCAAGTTGAGCTCCTCTTATTGCAGCTACATAGCCACCTGGACCAGCACCAAGAACTGCAATAGTCTTAGTCAAATGCTACACACCTACCCTTCATATTTTAGTACTGGATTCCTTGCCGCTCTAGTTTCATCTGGTCTACTTACTATTGTATTATGAGGTGCTTCCTTAAGCAGTTTTGGATTTTCTTCTGCTTCCTTAGCGATTTGAATCATAGCTTCTATGAATTCATCTAAGGTTTCTTTTGATTCAGTTTCAGTTGGCTCAACCATAATAGCTTGGTTGATGATCAATGGGAAGTAGACTGTTGGTGGATGATATCCTAAGTCTAACAATCTCTTAGCTATGTCTAAGGTTGTTACTTCTGATAATGGATCCTTTAGCCCACCTAGTACGAATTCATGCTTGAATAGTGTATCAATTGGTAGGTTATAGTATTCTTTCAATTTGTTTGCCATATAGTTTGCATTTAGTACTGCCATTGTACTAGCTTTCTTCAATCCATCTCTACCCATAGTTAAAATGTAAGTATATGCTCTAACTAGGATACCAAAGTGGCCGAAGAAATCTTTAACTTTTCCTATGGAATGTGGTACATTGTAGTCTAGATAGTATCTATCTCCATCTTTTTGGACTATTGGTACTGGCAAGAACTCAGCTAGGTGTTTTTTAACTCCTATAGGTCCTGCTCCTGGTCCTCCACCACCATGTGGTGTTGAGAAGGTCTTATGGAGATTGAAGTGAACAACGTCAAATCCCATGTCTCCAGGTCTTGCATGACCTAAAATAGCATTGGCATTTGCTCCATCATAGTACAACTGTCCACCAGCATCATGTACAACTTTGGCAATTTCTTTAATTTCCTTTTCAAATATACCTAAGGTATTTGGATTTGTAAGCATTAATCCTGCTGTATCGTCTCCTACTACAGCCTTTAATGCTTCAACGTCTACTAAACCATGTTTGTTAGATTTAATTTCAATTATCTTGTATCCAGCCATTGCTGCAGTAGCTGGGTTTGTACCATGGGCTGAGTCTGGAACTATAATTTTATCTCTCTTGAAGTCACCATTTTTCTCATGGTATGCTTTGATAACCATGATACCAGTTAACTCACCATGGGCACCTGCTGCTGGCTGTAAGCTCATTTTATCCATACCAGATATTTCACATAAAGCTTGGTCTAACTCGTACATTAGCTGTAGTGCACCTTGTACACAATCCTCTGGTTGGAGTGGGTGAAGATTTGCAAATCCATCATATCTTGCTGCATCTTCATTAATTTTTGGATTGTATTTCATGGTACAAGATCCTAAGGGATAGAACCCTGTATCTACACCATAGTTTTTATTTGATAGGTTAGTGTAATGTCTAATTACATCTACTTCACTAACTTCGGGGAAGTCAAGCTCTTTATCAGTTAAAAACTCTTCAGGAATGAGATCCTTAACATCTTTATCATCTACATCTAGTTCTGGAAGTCTATAAGCCCTTCTCCCTGGTCTGGATAATTCGAATATTAGTTTATCGTATTTTCTCATTTTATCCCCTCCAATACACTACTTAATTTATCAATCTCTTCCTTAGTCCTCTTTTCAGTTACTGCATAGAGGACTGCCTTTTCATATTGGGGATAATCTTTGCCTAGGTGGTATCCACCTATGATGTTTTCTTCCTTCAAAGCTGCAGTTATAGTTTCTGGATCTATGTCGGAAGTTACTGCAAACTCTTTGAAGAATGGTTTGTTGAATAGTGGTTTATACTTACCTGATGCAGTAATTTTTTCAAAGGCATAATGGGCTTTCTTTGTGCTTTGCAGTGCTACTTCTTTTAGGCCTTCCTTGCCCATAGTAACCATATATACAGTTGCTGCTAAGACGTTTAGACCTTGGTTAGAACAAATATTGGAAGTTGCTT
This sequence comes from Tissierellia bacterium, assembly GCA_012735245.1. Classification (GTDB taxonomy): domain Bacteria; phylum Bacillota; class Clostridia; order Tissierellales; family Tissierellaceae; genus JAAYFT01. The sequence continues at coordinate 3,929 of JAAYHU010000085.1, read as the reverse complement.
TTTCCCTTCTAATATGCTGTTCTCTTGCAGTAAGGGTTAATACGTAGGATCTCTTTCCATTCTTGTCTACAGTTTCCCCTACTATTCTTCCAGGTAGTTTTCTTAAAAATGCATTTTTCGCAGCAATAAATCCTAAATATGGTCCTCCGAAGGATAATGGAATACCCATTCCTTGAGCTTCACCAACTACTACGTCTACGCCTAGTTCAGCTGGCTTCTTTAATATTGCCAAGGAAATTGGATCTACTGAGGCAATAAATACTGCTTTTTTACCCTTATGGGCTATTTCTCCAGTAGCCTTCAAATCTTCAATTATTCCGAAGAAGTTTGGGCTTTGAACGATTACTGCAGCAGTATTGTCACTTACTTTACTTTCTAGGTCTTCTAAATCTGTTACTCCATCTTTCATTTCAACTTCTATAACCTTTAAGTTTTGGCAATGGGCATATGTTTTAAGGATTTGTCTAGTTTCTGGCCTAACAGTTTTAGATATTAACAATTCATCTTTTCTAGAATGGGCAGCAGCCATTAATGCAGCTTCAGCGACAGCAGTACCACCATCATATAGAGAAGCATTTGCTACATCCATACCAGTTAGTCTGCAAATTAAGGTTTGGAACTCAAATATATATTGTAATGTTCCTTGACTTATTTCAGGCTGATATGGGGTGTAAGATGTATAGAATTCAGATCTTGAAATTATATGGTTTATTATTGATGGTATATAATGGTCGTATGCCCCTGCTCCTAGAAAACATGTCATTTCACTTGTTGAGCAGTTCTTATTTGCCAACTGGGTTAAATAGGATCTTACTTCTAATTCGCTTTTAGATTTTGGTAAATTTAAGTCTCTTTTTAATCTAAACTCTTCAGGAATATCGCTAAAAAGTTCATCTAAGGAATTTAACCCAATTGACTTCAACATCTCCTGCTCTTCTTCATGAGTAGATGGGATATACGGATATCTCATATTATTCCTCCTCAGCTAAGAACTTTTCATATTCCTCGCTTGTCATTAATTCATCTAGTTCAGCTTTATCAGCTATTTCAATCTTTATCATCCAGTTTTCATATGGATCAGCATTTAATAAGGCTGGGTCGTCAATTAACTCTTCATTAACTTCTACAACTTTTCCGCCTACTGGCATAAATACGTCTGAAGCAGCCTTTACTGATTCAACAGCTCCGAAAGCTTCTTCTTTTTCAAACTCATCATCTACTTCTGGAAGTTCAACATAAACTATATCTCCTAAACTGCTTTGTGCATAGTCTGCAATACCTACGTATGCAAGATCTCCTTCTACCTTAATCCACTCATGATCCTTTGTGTAATATAAGTCTTTCATTACCTTCATAATTAAACCCTCCTATAATATTTTTTATTATTTTTATTATCAAAATTATTATCTATTTTGTAAAAATTTTCTATCTCTTATAACTGCCTTCACAGGTTTATTTCTAACCATTATATCTACTTCATTGCCTATTTCTGCCTCATTTACATCGATTAAGGCATTACCTATGCTCTTCTTTAAAGTTGGTGACATATAGCCTGTAGTTACATGGCCAATTACTTTACCATCTTTTTGTACTTCATATCCTTCTCTTGGGATTCCTCTACCCTTAAGCTCAAAACCCACCATCTTGCGTTTTAATCCTTCTTCTTGCATTTTAGTTAAAGCTTCTTTACCAATAAAATCTGCTTCTTTATTTAATTTCACGAAGAATTTCAATCCTGCTTCTAAGGGGTTAATCTCTTCTGATATTTCTTGACCGTAAAGTGGTAATGTGGCTTCAAATCTTAATGTATCTCTAGCACCTAAACCAGCAGGTTTCAATCCGAAATCCTTACCAACTTTTAGTAATTCATCCCAAACTTTTAGTACTCCTTCATTATCTACATAAATTTCAAATCCGTCTTCTCCAGTATATCCCGTCCTTGAAATCATAGCGTTTATTCCTGCTACCTTTACATCTCTTCTTAAATAGAATGGTTTGATTTCAGGCAAGTCAATATCTACTAATTTCTGAAGAATATTAACTGCTTCTGGACCTTGCAATGCTAAGATGGAAGTCGCATCAGATTGGTTTTCAACTTCAACATCAAAACCTTCTTTTTTATCCATAATCCAGTCATAGTCTTTATCAACATTAGCGGCGTTTACGATTAAAACATATTCTTCATTGCTGAATTTGTAAGTAAGTAGGTCATCTACCACGCCACCATGTGGATAGCACATGAAGGTATAGACTACCTGATTATCCTTCATCTTGCTTATATCATTGGTCAATAAGTAGTCTAAAAACTTTTCAGCATCTTTACCTGCTACCCTAATTGCCCCCATATGGGATACGTCAAATAGGCCAGCCTTGTTTCTAACAGCTTCATGCTCGGGAATTAGTCCCTCATATTGAACTGGAAGCAACCAGCCAGCATAGTTAACTATCTTGCCTCCTAATTTTACATGCTCCTCATATAATGGGGTTTTCCTGCCGTCCATTTAACCACTCCTTCCATTAATTTTGCATACTACAAATATGTTACCCAAAATTCATTAATATAAACGAATTTTAAACCTAGTGCAGATACAAATATTGGTAGTACGATTTAATTATACAGGACACGGTAAAAATATGCAAGACTGCGGGCATAAGTTAATTGTGTAACAATTTTTTATATTGCGAAAACTTTTCCAAGAATGGCTTGTTTGTCATATTTTTGACAATCATTGATGCAAAAATGTTTTATTAATTTTTTTTAATATTTTTCCCAGATATATTATTCCACCTTATCCACATTATCCACAGTTAACAGTGGATAAGTTATGTAAACAAAAAAATCCTTCTCATACTATATTTTGAAGGATTTTGTCAAATCTTATACCTATTATTCACATTATCATTTATTATCCACAGAAAATATCAACAGTTTTATTCATACTGGCTAAAGTAATTCATTATTCCAATATAGATTGCCCAAGCTATTTTTTCCTGATAGATAGGGTCTTGTAATAGCTCTTCCTCTCTTTCATTTGACAAAAATCCACATTCTACCAAAACTGAGGGAACACTGATTTCATTTAAGAGAAAGACATCATCCCTTGCCTGAGGTTGTCTTTTATTATTCTTATCTAAGATATTCCTCAGCTCATCTTGTATAATTGTTGCCAATCTTTCTCCCTCTTCTGAGCCCTTTTTATAAAATGTTTGGGCCCCATAATAGGTCTTTCTAATAAAACTATTTAAATGTATTGATATAAATATGTCACATTCTGCATTTTCTATTATTTCCTTTCTTTTGTGTAAGTCCTCAGTTTTCATTTGCCTCAGGGTCTTGGCCTCTTTTGAATATAAACCTTCATCATTGGTCCTGGTCATGATTACAATACCACCACTCTGCTCTATGAGTCTTTTTAGGTTTAAGGCTATTTGTAAATTTATCTCATCCTCTTTAACTCCACTTTTACTGACTGCTCCTGGATCAACTCCACCGTGTCCAGGGTCTATACCAATTATCTTATTTGAAATAGGTAGATATGTTACAGGAATTGCTTTTTTGTTATGATGTACTTTAAATCCTAAGACAATTATTCCTATTAGAAATATAAGGGCTATCCTTATATGTATCCTTTTAATTATTATAAGCTTCATCTAATTCCTCCCCTCTATAGAAATATATTTACTAGGCTTAAAACTTATTCCAAGGAAAGAGGGAGGTTTTTGGACAAATCAAAAAAAACCGCCAATGGTATTTAAACCTATGACGGTTGTACGCCTGCGATAAGCAAACTTTGTAATTGTAAACAAACTCGTGTGTAATGAAACAATGAACATAATTTTTTCTACTCACTGTTTTTTGCAAATAGTATTGAGTCTCTAAGTTTTATTTTATCTACTCTCCAGCCTGCGTTCAGCCATGCATTTGCCTG
>JAAYHU010000084.1 GCA_012735245.1 Tissierellia bacterium | reverse complement strand
TAAAAAATATAAACATAAATTATTGGATGTTTCTTAGGCAAATTTATTCTTTATTAGTTACTGCCTCCATTATCAGCTCTTCTACTTCATCCATATCATAATCGGAAACTAAGACCATCTCTGATAATAGCATTTGTTTTGCAGAAGTTAACATCTTCTTTTCTCCAGTAGATAAACCTTTTTCCATATCCATTCTAAGTAAGTTTCTAACTACTGCAGCAATTTCAAAAATATTTCCTGATTTGATTTTATCCATGTTGATTCTATACCTTCTATTCCAATTTTGAGGCATTTCAGTTTTTTTACCTTTTAATATAGATATTACTTTATCTAAATCCTTTTTGTCAATGATTTCTCTAACTCCAACTTCCTCCACATTATCTACAGGTACCATAACCTTCATATCTCCAATGGGCATTCTCATAATAAAATATTTTCTTCTCTCACCTAAAATTTCTTTTTCTTCAATCCCTTCTATAACACCAGCACCATGCATAGGATAGACAACCTTATCTCCAATATTAAACATTAAAAAACCTCCTATTTACCTTTTCTATCCTATTATACACCATTTTGCCGAAATTGTAAAGATATTATTTTATCATAGTCATCTTGAGGTTGTCAATCCCTTTTCATATATTTTTAAAAAGATAAAAAATATACCTGTCAATAAATTCTATTAAATAATTGATAGAAATATTTGACAATTGCTTGTCCCTGTAAGTATAATTGATATATAGCAAAAACTAATTGGGAGTGAGAATATGATAGACAACAACAGAACCGACACAGCACTTGTTTGTAAGGATTTTCAGGATCAAGTATCTCAAGTTCTTATTAGACATAAAAGTATCTTAGACATAATAACCAAACTTGATCAATATAATGCCCGTATTAATAGGGCTCTAGCAAAATCGGTGACTAATTGCGGATGTATTTCTATTAATGCTACTAAGCAAGATTATGATAGAGATTCTTTTGAAGAAATGCTAAATGCAGTTAATAGTCATATAGAGGGAACCCTTTGCGATAATTGCAAGGAAGTCATTAATGAAGAAATTGGTTCATACTTTTTTTACTTAGCTGCTCTTTGCAACTCCCTAGATCTTGATTTAGACCAGATTATAAAAAATGAATATAATACAATAAAAACCTTGGGTATCTACAGTTTAAAATGAAAAGTTTATTTAAATTATATAGGCTAGATTTGCATCTAGCCTATTTATGATTAAAAACATTATCTATAACTTCTCTTAAGGTCCTTAGTTGGATTATCTCTAGATTATTGGTTTTTATATCTACTCCACTATTAGGGGCAACATATACTTTTCTAAATCCCATCCTATCTAATTCTTTAATCCTAGCTTCCAAGGAGGGAACCCTTTTTAATTCGCCAGTTAATCCAACATCTGCTATGAAAACAATATCATTTGCCAACGGGATATTTTTAACAGAAGATATAATGCTCATTACTACTGCAAGATTTGAAGCCTGTTCCTTTAGCTTAATCCCGCCAGTAGTCTTTACAACTACGTTTTTATCATAAAAACTTATGCCAACTCTTTGTTCTATGATGGAAACTAAGGTGTTCAATTGCTCCCGTTTTAGACATTCACTTATTCTAGAGGGATAGGGAGTAAAGGAGTTGGAAACTAGGGATTCAATTTCAAGTATTATAGGCCTAGTCCCTTCTTTAAGTACAGTTATGGCACTTCCAGGCAAAAGGTTATCTTTATCCCTTGCAGTCATAAAATATTCAGAAGGATTATCTATACTGACCATGCCCTTATCTGTCAAGTAGAAAAAACCCATTTCCCCAGTGGAACCATACCTGTTTTTGGAAGTTAATAAAGACCTTAACTCTTCTCCACTTTCTCCTTCGATAATAAGTACCGTATCTACTAAGTGCTCCAGGGCCCTAAGTCCTGCTATTTCGTCTTCCTTAGTCATTTGTCCAATTAGGATTACTGCCCTAGGCCTATTTGGGTTTTTAGCAATTTTTACCAACTGATTTGCACATTCCATAGTTTGAGTAGGTGAGCCTGCCCGAGAGTTGGGAAAATCTTCAAGGATAAAGGTTTGTATACTATCTATGATTATTAAATCTGGGTCGATTTCTTCGATAAATTCCAATACATTATCCATACTATTATCTGAAACTACCCAAACGTTGGGGTGGATTGTATCTATTATCCTATCTGCCCTATTCTTTATTTGGGATTCACTTTCCTCTCCAGATGCATATAAGACCCTGTAATCCATCTTAGCTAAGTCATTGGCAACCTGCAGCAGTAAGGTTGATTTACCTGCTCCAGGTTTGGCAGTAAGTATAGTTACTGAATCCCTTACTATTCCTCCACCCATTACCCTATTAAATTCATTTATATTGGTTATTATCCTGTCACTATTGGTGGAAACTATATCCTTCAATCTTCTTATTGTCCTTTTTTCTTGCCTTACAGTTCCCTTAGTTCCCTTTTTATCATCTACTGCTACTTCTTTCATCCTATTCCAACTGCTACATTCTGGACATTTGCCATAGTAGCCTATACTTTCATAACCGCAGTTTTCACATACATACTTGACTTTTTTTCTCATTTTTTCCTCCTTAAAGAGTTAAGGAACGATAAAAATCGTTCCTATGCTGATTTAAATACTAGTTTATCATTCTCCTTATCATAATCAATAATTATTCTATCATTTTTAGAAATATTTCCTCTTAGAATTTCTTCTGCCAATTGGTCCTCAATCATTCTCCTTATGGTTCTTTCAAGGGGTCTAGCACCATAAACTGGGTCAAAGCCTATGGCTGAAATATGGTCCTTGGTGCTATCAGTAACCTCGATATTTATATCCATTTTTTTCAATCGTTTTTCTAAATCTTTTATCATAATATCTACTATTTCCTTTATATGGTCCTCTTCTAGGTTGTGGAATACTATTATTTCATCTAGTCTATTTAAAAACTCTGGCCTAAAGGTTCTTTTTAACTCTTCAGTTATGGTCTCCTTCATCTTCTCATATTCTGCCTTGTTATCATCTGTTACAGGAGAGAAACCCAGTACATTTTGTTTTTTAAGTGATGTGGCTCCCACATTTGAGGTCATAATAATTACTGTATTTTTGAAATCTACTGTCCTACCCTTAGAATCAGTTAATCTTCCATCATCTAAGATTTGTAGAAGCACATTGAATACATCTGGATGGGCCTTTTCAATTTCATCGAAGAGTACTACTGCATAGGGTTTTCTCCTAACAGCTTCAGTTAATTGGCCACCTTCATCATATCCCACATATCCAGGAGGTGAACCTACCAATCTAGATACAGAATGTTTTTCCATGTATTCTGACATATCTATCCTAATCATGGAATCTTCGTCTCCAAATAAGGCTTCCGCCAAGGCCTTTGCAAGATGGGTTTTGCCTACACCTGTTGGACCTACGAAGATAAAGCTACCAACTGGTTTTTTAGGATCCTTTAAGCCTACCCTTGATCTTCTTACTGCACTGGCTACTGCTTCTACAGCTTGATTTTGTCCAATAACTCTTTCATGCAGTATATTTTCTAAGTTTAATAGTCTTTGGCTTTCTTCCGTTGTCATCTTAGTTACAGGAACACCAGTCCAGTCTGAAACTACTTTTGCAATTTCATCATAACCAACTGTTAAGCTGGCAACTTCTTTTTTATGCTCCCACTGGGCTTTATTGCTTTCCAACTCTTTTCTTAATTGTCTTTCTTTATCTCTTATCTTTGCTGCCTTTTCATAGTTTTGAGTATTTATTGCCTCTTCCTTTTCCTTAGATAGTTCTTCCAGTTGCTCCTCTAAATCCTTTAACTCCTCTGGTGGAACATAGGAGTTTACCCTAATCATGGAAGCAGCTTCATCTATTAAATCTATGGCTTTATCTGGCAAAAACCTGTCTGTAATATACCTATGTGAAAGTTCAGCAGCTGCCCTAATTGCTTCATCGGTAATCTTTACCCTATGGTGGGCTTCATATCTGTCTCTTAGCCCTTCTAGGATTTTTATAGTATCTTCTACTGTGGGTTCTTCTACCATAATGGGCTGGAATCTTCTCTCCAAGGCTGAATCCTTTTCTATATACTTCCTGTATTCATCTATGGTTGTTGCACCTATAACCTGAAGTTCTCCCCTAGCAAGTACTGGTTTTAAAATATTTGAAGCATCGATGGCTCCTTCCGCTGCACCTGCCCCCACTATGGTATGAAGCTCATCTATAAATAGAATAACATCTCCAGCTTCCTTTAATTCCTTCATAACAGATTTGAGTCTCTCTTCAAATTCTCCCCTATACTTAGCCCCTGCAATCATGCCTGGCAAGTCTAAGGAAACTATCCTTTTATTTTTAATTATTTCTGGAACTTGACCTTCAATTATTTTCTGGGCCAAGCCTTCTGCTATGGCGGTTTTTCCTACACCAGGTTCTCCGATTAATACGGGATTGTTTTTTGTCCTCCTACTTAAAACTTGAATTACCCTTTCAATTTCCTTGGACCTACCTATTACTGGGTCAATCTCACCAGCTTCAGCCATTTTGTTTAAATCAGTACTATATTTGTCTAGGGTTGGTGTATCGATATTGTGGCTTTCCACACTTTGTCCTTGTTTATTTGCAGAGTCAGATATCATACTTAAAACTAAGTCTGCTAATTTTTTAGTATCTATCCCTAACCTTTTCAGTACCACTATGGCAACTCCTTCACCTTCTGATAATATTCCTAGTAGAAGGTGTTCTGTACCTACATAGTTATGGCCCAAATTTCTCGCTTGGGCAAAACTCAGTTCAAATATCCTCTTTGTTCTAGGAGTAAAGCCTAAAATATCACCACCAAAATTTCCTTCACCTACAATTGAAATAACTTCTTTTCTTGCTTTATCTAAGGTTACACCTACTTTGGCTAAGGCCTTTGCACCTACTCCTTCTTCCTCAGCTATTAAACCTAATAGTAGGTGTTCTGTGCCTACATAATTATGCTTTAAATTCTTTGCTTCTTCCTGAGATAAAAGAATAGCTCTTTGTGCTTTTTCTGTAAATCGTCCAAACATTGCCATGTTTTATCCCTCCAAACTTCTTATTTTTTTTCTTATTAGTTCCGCCCTATACATATCTCTTTCTTCATAGGTTAAATCTCTATTGACAGTTTTTTGTAAACTTGCTGGCTGAATTTTTATCATTAGCTTAATAATATCCTTAGGTTTTATATAATCTATCATTCCCAAATCACAGCCCAATTTTACATTGGATAAATGATTCATTGCCTCTGCAGATGAAATAATTCTTCCATATTTTAAAATTCCATAGGATCTAAAGATCATATCTTCCATTTGATGATTTCTCTTATCCAACATATAAGCCCTTGTGCTTCTTTCCCTGGAAATTATTTCTTGCACAACCCTATTTAGCTTCTTGATTATATCCTCTTCAGATTCCCCTAAGGTAGTTTGATTTGAAATCTGGAAAAGATAACCCGACGCCTTTGTACCTTCACCATAAATCCCTCTTACAGTTAAGCCTATTTTTGTTAATCCCTCTATAATGGAATTTATGTGTCCTGTCATACTAATACATGGCAGATGTACCATAACAGAGGCCCTTAAGCCTGTACCTACATTAGTTGGACAGGAAGTTAAATATCCAAATTTTTCATGGTAGGCATATTCAACCTTTCCTTCTATGGAGTCATCTATCTTAGATGAAATTTCCCAACCTTCTTCAAAATTTAATCCTGGCATTAGGACCTGAATTCTTATATGATCTTCTTCATTTATCATTACAGTAGCCCTCTCATCATTTCGTATTAGAAAGCTGCCACCGTCTAATTTTTTTGCTAAATTGGGACTTATTAAATGCTTTTCTACAAATACACTTCTTTCAATATCAGATAGGTCCCTAATCCGGTAAAATTTATAAGGTACATCATAAACATTGTCCTTCATCCCATTTAATATTTCATCTGTTAAGGCTTCAGCCTCATCATCAGTCATAAAATTGGGAAACCTATAATTAGCAAGGTTTCTAGCCAGTCTAAGTCTAGTACTTACTACTACATCTTCATCATTTCCTATCCCCTCTAACCATTTAACCACAGGCTCACCTCCTAAATTTCCCCTAGTTTTTCCTTTAACCGATTGATTTCATCCCTTAAATAAGCAGCTCTTTCAAAATCCTCTTTTTCTATAGATTTTTCCAATTCTAGCTTAAGAGACTCGATAGCCTTCTTCTGAACAATTTTATCCTTGGTATTAATAGGTACCTTACCTTGGTGAGTATTATGCCCATGAATCCCTTTTAATAGGGAGCTTATATTTCTTTCAAATACTTCATAACATTTGGCACAGCCGAATTTACCAACTTCTTGGAATTTCTTATAGGTTAGGCCGCATTTTGGACAGGCGACAACCCGTCTTTTGCCTGAATCTTCAGGCATAGAATCTATCAAACCTGTAAAAAGCTTCTCAAAAGAAAAAGGTACTTCAAAGGTAAAATCTAAGTAGTTATTTTCCTTGGCACAAGTTTCACATAAATGCCTTTCTTCCACGTGATTATTTATAATTTTAGTAAAATGAATTGTAGCTGTATTTTTGTTGCATTTATCACATAGCAAAACTAACACCTCCTATTTAATTAGGATTAACAAAATGTTTTTCAATATATCAGCCCTTAACTTATTTCTCAATTCTGGTTTTTCACTACTCAAGGCTCTTTCACTTAATGCAGCCTTTATAATATGACTTTCCCTTTCAGAGATTATCCCTTCCTCCATCAACCCTTCCACTATATGGTATGCCTTATTTTTTGTTATTGATTCTCCAATTGTATCTATTATAATATTATTGATATCCTCATATTCATCAATGCTAACCTTTATTATCTTAATATACCCACCTCCACCCCTTCTACTCTCTATATAATATCCCTTATAGGGAGTGAATCTGGTGGAAAGTACATAGTTTATTTGAGAAGGGGCACAGTTAAATTTTTCTGCCAATTCATTTCTCTGAATTTCTATAATCCCATCCTCCTGAGCATCTATTAAAGATTTTATAAACCTTTCTATTATATTGGTAAGTCTAGGCATAATACACCTCCTTGACTTTGACTTACTTTGTCCTTCAATCTTATTATACCACTTTTTTCCCTTTTTAAAACTCTTTAGAAAAAAATAACCACAGTTTAAAAACTGTGGTTATATTCTTTATTCTTTTTCAGCCTTTGCTTCAGCTATGACTTTTTCTGCTATATTACCTGGAACTTCTTCATATCTTACAAATTCCATTGTAAAGCTTCCTCTAGCTTGGGTCATAGCCCTTAAGTCTATTGCATATTCAAATAATTCTGCTTGAGGCGCTTCTGCAATAATCTTTTGGGAACCGTCTTCTGTTTGTTCCATTCCTAAGATCCTTCCTCTACGTTTATTCATATCTCCCATTACATCTCCCATGTAATCCTCTGGTATGATGATTTCCAACCTCATTATAGGCTCTAATAATACTGGGTTTGCTTCTTCCATACCCTTCTTAAATGCAAGGGAAGCTGCAATTTTGAAAGCCATTTCGTTGGAGTCTACTGGGTGATATGAACCATCAAATAAGGTTGCCTTTATATTAACTACAGGATATCCTGCCAAAACTCCATGTTCTAAGGATTCAATTAATCCCTTTTCAACTGCAGGGAAGAAGTTCTTAGGTACAGCTCCACCAAATACTTCTTCTGCAAATACAAATTCCTCTTCACATGGTTCAAATCTTATATGAACGTCTCCGTATTGACCGGCACCACCAGACTGTTTCTTGTGTTTTCCTTGTACCGATGAAGTACCTTTTATGGTCTCCCTATATGCAACTTTTGGTTTTGTTAAATTAACTTCTACTCCAAAGGCATTTTTCAATTTATCTACAATAACTGTCAATTGCATATTTCCTTGTCCACCAATTAACAATTGCTTTGTCTCATTATTTCTTTGAACAACAAAGGTTGGGTCTTCCTCTGTTAACCTTTGTAGGGCAGAACTTATCTTATCTTCGTCTCCCTTGGCCTTTGGTTCAACTGCTAAGAATAATGTTGGTTGAGGGTATTCTATTTTATCAAATAGAATTTGATTATTTTTAACACATAAGGTATCTCCAGTTTGAGTATGGTTTAACTTAGAAGTGGCTCCAATATCTCCCGCTTGTATCTCACTAACTTCAATTTGGTTCTTACCTCTAAGTACGAATAAACCGCCTAATTTTTCTGATTTTTCCTTAGTTGAATTATATATTTCCATATCCTTTGTAATCTTACCAGATACTACTTTAAATAATGATAGCTTACCGACAAATGGGTCAACTATAGTTTTAAATACAATAGCTGAAAACGGTTCATTTGAGTCAATTTTTCTTTCTACTTCTTTTCCATTTACTTTGCCCTTGGCTACACCTACATCTACTGGAGAAGGAATATATTTTTCAATGACTTCTAGTAAAAAGTCCATTCCGATGGCTTTTTCTGCACAGCCTACTATTACAGGAGCTAAATCGCCATTTGAAACAGCTAATTTTAGTCCCTTAGTTATTTCTTCATGGGTGAATTCTTCACCTTCAAAATATTTTTCCATCAGTTCTTCATCAGTTTCAGCGATTGTTTCCATTAAGCCTTCTTTGATTGAATCAATTTCCATTTTAAAATCATCTGCCAAGTCTACTTCTTTTCTTTGAATTCCATTGTATTCATAGGCTTTTTCATCGATTACGGATACAAAACCTTTAAAATCACCTGATACTCCTATAGGTAAAGCAAAGGGTACAATTTTATCTCCAAACTGGTCTTTCAATTGGGATATTAGATTTTCAAAATTGACTTCTTCTTTATCCATTTTGTTAATAAAGATAATTCTTGGTGTTTTATATTTCTCCAGGTTTTTCCAAGCCTTTTCTGTACCTACTTCAATACCTGCTGAAGCATCGATAAGTAGTATTGAACCTTCAGAGGCCCTTTTAGCCCCATACATCTCACCAATGAAGTCAAAATATCCTGGTGTGTCCAATAAATTGAATTTTGTGTTTTTCCACTCTACAGGAATTACAGTAGTATTGATGGAAACCTTTCTGGCAATTTCTTCCTTATCAAAATCTGATACAGTATTTCCATCGTCTACTCTTCCCTGTCTCTTAGTTACACCTGTTGCAAATAATACTGCTTCAGTTAAAGTTGTTTTACCGCTACTACTATGACCTAGTAAAGCTACATTTCTGATTTTATCAGCTGAATATGTTTTCATTATACATTTCCCCCTTAACCAGCATATTTATTTGAAAGATTTTATAAATCTTCATACCTATTCTTAACATTTCACAAAATTTTTAGTCAATTTTCCCAAAAATATAACTACCTTTTAGATTATATCATAAGTCAAGATAATATCATAGCTTTTTTTATTGTCTAAAAATTATAATATTGGTATACTGAAATTAATCTACATAAAAGGAGGTCATTTTTTTGTCTATTAAGTATAGGGATGAGATAAAAAACATTGAACCGTATGTACCAGGTAAGCCAATTGAAGATGTTAAAAAGGAATTTAATATTGAGAAAGTAATAAAGCTTGCTTCAAATGAAAATCCCTTAGGTTGTTCACCTAAGGTTAAAGAAGCTATAATCAAGGCCTTAGATAAACTTTCTATTTATCCTGATGGCAACAACACTGAATTAAAAAAAGCACTAGCTAAAAAGCATAATGTGGAAGTTGACAATGTTCTTCCCAGCAGTGGTTTAGATGAAATGATAGTTTTAATAGCTAAGACCTTCATTGAGAAAGATGATGAGGTTATAATGGGTGATATTACTTTCCCCAGGTATCTTCAGGCAACTGAAATAATGGGAGGAAGGCCAGTTGTAGTACCTTTAAAAAATTTTTCCTTTGATTTAGATGGAATTTTAGAAAGGATTACCCTAAGAACCAAGATCATATGGATTTGTAACCCAAACAATCCAACAGGTACCATGATTACCGAAAGAGACCTAATAGGATTTTTAGATAAGGTCCCTTCAAATATTTTAGTTGTATTGGATGAAGCCTATAAAGAGTATGTAACCCGGCAGGATTATCCCCACAATTCAGTAGAATTTATTAACAAATACAAAAATCTTCTAGTTATGCGGACTTTTTCAAAGGCATATGGGTTAGCTGGTCTTAGGGTAGCATATACTATAGGGGATAAAGAAGTTCTTCAATACATAAATCGAGTAAGAGGACCATTCAATGTAAATGCTTTAGCTCAGGTAGCTGCTGTTGCTGCCTTAGAAGATGAGGATTTTTTGAAAAAGACTTATGATACTAATCTTCAAGGGAAGAATTATCTATATAAAGAATTTGATAAGTTAAACCTTCAATATGTTCCTTCAGAAACTAATCATATCCTAGTAAATGTAGGCAGAAATGGACAGGAAGTATTTATGGAAATGCAAAAAAGAGGTGTCATCATAAGGCCTATGGCCGGAAACTATATTAGGGTTTCCATAGGGACAATGGAAGAAAATAGGTTTTTTATTGAAAACTTAAAAGATGTATTAAACAAGGGCCAGTAATGGCCCTAATTTAATACTTCTTTAACCTAATCCCCTAGTTGAAAATAATTGTGGAGAGCATTTACTGCTTTACTTGTATATTTACTTTCTATTAAACAGGATATGGTTGTATGGGAGTCTGAAGTTTGAAGAATTTCAATGTTTTCCTTAGATAGGGCTGATACTGCCTTTGCCATTACTCCAGGTATACCCCTCATCCTGTTACCTATAATAGTAACCTTAGTACAGTTATGAACTATTTCATACTTACAATCCAATTCTTTCAATACTTCTTCTAAGACTTCTGTTTGCTTTTCGTCAATTATAAAGTATATCTGATTAGGATAGATGTTGATCATATCAATACTTATTCCAGCTTCTGCTATACGATTAAATATTAATTCAAAGTCTTCATATTCCATTTGATTAGGTAGAATCTTGGCTTGAGTCCTATTGTCAATGTAAGCAACTGAAGTTACAATCTTATCAGTATCCTCCCTATAAGACCTAGACCTATCATAGTTTGTTATTAAAGTACCCTTATAGTCAGATACTGTACTCCTAATTACTAAGGGTATATTAGACCTCATGGCAATTTCTACTGCCCTAGGATGCAAAACCTTTGCCCCATATTCTGCCATTTGAAAAACTTCATTATAAAATACTGTATCTATCACCTTTGCATCGGGAACAATTTTGGGATCTGCTGTCATAACTCCCTCTACGTCGGTATATATTTCAACCAGTTCTGCTCCCAAAGCTTCCCCTAATATAGATGCAGTTACATCTGAGCCTCCCCTACCTAAAGTTGTAATATCCCCATATTCTGTAATCCCTTGAAAACCGCAGACAACTGGTATCTTGCCTTTTTTAATGCTATTTAAAATATTAATTGGTTCTACATGTAAAATCTTTGCTTCTGTAAAACTATCATCAGTTATTATTCCTGACTGTCCTCCTGTATAGGCAATTGTATCAAAACCCTTTGCCTTCAAACTAGTAGCCATTATAACTGCTGAAATTATTTCGCCACAAGCCATTATCATATCCAGTTCCCTGGGATTAGGCTCTATACCTACAGATTTCACCATATTAATTAGGGTGTCAGTAGAATATGGGTCTCCTTCTCTTCCAATGGCAGATACAACTACAACTGGTTTTAAGTCATTTTTTATGGCATTTTCAATTTTCTTTATTGCACAATTTCTACGTTCCTCATTTATTAAAGAGGTTCCTCCAAATTTTTGAACAATTATTCTCATTGCTGTCATCTCCATT
>JAAYHU010000008.1 GCA_012735245.1 Tissierellia bacterium | reverse complement strand
TATATATTAAGGCTTCTAATAAATAGATTTTTTGCATAAAAAAGACTTACAGAAAATCTCTGTAAGCCTTTTGTTTACTATGATGCACCTTCAGGGACTCGAACCCTGGACCCACTGATTAAGAGTCAGTTGCTCTACCAACTGAGCTAAAGGTGCTGGTTATCAACATTAATATTATACTCCTATTTTGATAATTTGTCCAGTATTTTTTTATTTTTTTATTTATTTTTTTAAACATCTTATATTTATTTAAGCTGAAATTTTTTACTATTTCTCTTGAAGAAAAATATGGATAAGGTTCCAGGACCAGAATGGGCTCCTATGGCTGCTCCTATCATATTGATTAAAAAGGATTCAGATCCAAATTCTTCTTTTATTAGTTCCTTAAACTTCATAGCTCCTTCTAAATCGTCTCCATGGGTGATACAAATAAGTTGCTCCTTTAAATTGGCCTCCTTAGCCCTTTCCCTCATAAGATCTAACATGATTTTAAAGACTTTATTTTTTCCCCTGGCTTTTTCCAAAGGCACAAGTTTGCCATCGACAACAGTTAGTACAGGTTTAATGCTTAATAAGCCACCTAAGAAAGCTTGAGTTCTAGTTACCCTTCCCCCTCTAAAGAGATATTCCATATCATCTACTGTAAATATATGTTGAATATTATCCTTGTAAAATTCAATGGCTTCTAAAATCTCCTCCTTTGATTTTCCCTCCTTAGCCATCCTTGCAATATGATAAACTATGAGGCCAAAACCTCCAGAGGCTGCCTTGGTATCTATAATCTCTAAATCAAAATCTGGATATTGTTCTAGTATAGATTCTTTAACGAATAAAGCAGTTTGATAAGTACCAGATAGGCCTGAGGAAAAGGCTAAATAAATTACTGTCTCACCATTTTTAGCATACTCTAAAAACTTATCTTTGAAAGCATGTGGTGGAATCTGTGCTGTTTTAAACACCTCTCCCCTTCTCATGCCATCATATACTTCCTTTGCTTGTATGGTTACCCCATCTAAATATTCCTTATCATCTTTGTTGACGATAATAGGTAAAATGTCTACATTGTATTCCTCAATTATCTCTTTTGGCAAATCACATCCACTGTCACTTAATATTTTTATAGCCATCTCCAATACCTCCTTTTTTCCTATTATTATACACCATTTTTTAAATAAATTAACATTAAATAAAAAATTTTGGTATATATTTTATCTTTTTCAAATAGATTATAATACCACCATATTAAGGAGTTGAAGAATTGTGAGATTATTCTTTATTAAAAGAAAAACCTTATATTGGATAATTGCTATTGTACTTGCTCTCATAGTTATATTAATTGGCCTACCCCTATTTTTGTAAAATTTTGTTAAGTTTAATTAACAAAAAATAGCAGAGCTATCTGCTATTTTTTATCCCGGTTTAATAGATAGGTATTTGCTAATTAAAACATCTAACTCTTGGCTAAACCTTAGAATCTGTTCTTTATCATTACCTTCTAAGACGATTCTATTTAATTCCTCTTGTTTTCGACTAATCTCTTCCCTTAATTGTCTTAAGGTGTTTTGTTTTTTATTTGTTTTATCGTTCTTCTCCATTCCTCTTACCTCGCTTTTGCTTACGTCCTCATTACCATCTAAGATCCCCTTGTTTATTATTTATATACCCCACATATTTTTAAAAAAACTAAATTATCCACTTTGAAGTTTTTATTCATAGAAAAGATTATAACATTTTTCTGCAGGGAATTGTACTAAAAATTTAAAAATCTTTCGACAGTATTCTTCTTTTTTCTTCGTATAATATTGTATAATATTGTTAAAATGATTATGGAGGGATAAAATGGAGAAGCTTGTAAATAGGTTTTTAAATTATGTTAAATATGATACCACTTCAGATGAAAGTTCTACTTCAGTGCCTAGTACTGCTAGCCAACTGGAATTTGCAAAAATCCTGTATAATGATTTAAAAGAAATTGGATTGTCAGATGTGACTATAGATGAATATGGATATGTTATGGCTACTTTACCTTCTAATATTGAAGAAGAAGTGCCTACAGTCGGATTTATAGCCCATATGGATACTAGCCCTGATATGTCGGGTAAGGATATAAAGCCTAAAATCATAACTAACTATGATGGTAAGGATATTGTATTAAACCCTGAGAAAAACATTGTAATGAGGGTTAAGGATTTCCCAGAATTAAAGAATTACGTGGGAAAAGACCTAATTACCTCAGATGGTACAACCCTTTTAGGGGCAGATAATAAGGCTGGAATTGCAGAAATAGTTACTGCTGTAGAATATCTTATTAATAATCCCCACATACCACATGGTACTGTAAAAATAGGCTTTACACCAGATGAAGAAATTGGCAGGGGTGCTGACCATTTTGATGTTGAAAAGTTTGGAGCAGATTTTGCTTATACTGTAGATGGTGGCCCCATTGGAGAGTTAGAATACGAAAACTTTAATGCTGCTACTGCTAAGATCAGTATTCAAGGTAGAAATGTCCATCCTGGCACTGCAAAAAATAAAATGATAAATTCTATTTTAGTAGCTGGAGAATTAAACGATTTGCTTCCTGTAAATGAAAGACCTGAGTATACGGAAAACTATGAAGGCTTTTATCATATAGTAAGCTTTAATGGTACTGTGGAAAAAACTGATATGGTTTATATAATCAGAGACCATTCAATAGAAAAGTTTAAATCTAAGAAGGAAACCTTAAAAAGGGCAGTGGACTTTATAAATTATAAGTATGGGGATATTGTAAGTCTTGAGCTTAAAGATACTTACTATAATATGAAGGAAAAAATTGAACCTGTTATGTATATTATAGACCTGGCTAAGAAGGCCATGGAGAGTCTAGGGATTGAGCCTTTAATTAAACCCATCAGAGGTGGAACCGATGGGGCCAGACTTTCATATATGGGGCTACCCTGTCCAAATATATTTACTGGGGGACATAATTTCCATGGCAAATTTGAATATATTCCAATATTTGCCATGGAAAAGGCAGTTGCAACAATTTTAAAGATAATTGAACTAGTACAAGAAATATAAAATATCAGTAGGTTTCCCTACTGATATTTTTTATCTCCACTCTCCTTTGTTCCTTTCTATATACCTATTCACTTCCTCCATATATGCCCTATTTATTTCCTTTATTATTCTATTGTCTACAGAATTTAGTTTAATATCATCTATAGAGGAGATAGGTAGCACATTTACTGATGTTCCTGACATAAAGGCCCCATCTAATTTGTCTAAATCATCAACATGGATACTTTCTTCTACAATCTTTATATTCAATTTCTCACATACATTAAAGATGTATTTTCTTGTAATTCCCAATAATACTTCTGAAGCCTTTGCAGTATAAACCTTATCTCCTTTAACAAAGAACATATTAGACCGGCTACCCTCTGGTATGTATCCAGCCTTGCTTACCAACAATGCTTCAAAGGCATCCTTTTCCTTTAAGACCTTGGCTACGTCTTCTTTAAATGATGTAACCAGGACTTTTGCATTGGGGTTGTCCCTTTCATAATAAAACAGGGTAGTATGTATTCCATTTGTATAATACTCCCTTGGAGGATAGAAACTTTCAATATTATATACTAAAAATACCTTCCCTATTTTATCAATATCTGCAGCAAGGAGCTTTACATTTAGTTTATCTATCTCGTTCTTCAATATTAAGGTCTTGATATCCCTCCTAATTTCCTTTTCAGACCTTGGTATTTGGAAATCTATTAATTTTGCAGAATCAAACATCCTATTTAAATGGTCCTCAAAAAATAATGGGACCCCATCAATTACCCTTATTACTTCATAGATAGGTGGCTTTTCTATTTTTTCGAATATATCTGTTTCCCCTGTTCTATGGATTTCTCCATTGACAATTAAGTATTCCTTAATAGCTTCTTTTTTCATTTTACTTCCCCCTTATTTCTCTAAGTCCATTAAATTGTCTATGATTATATCCCTCTTAATTCTAATAAGCTTTAAGCTGTCTTCCTTCATTGCCTTTTCCATATCTTCAATGGCAGCATTTATTTTGTCTACTATCTTTATTTTATCCTTATCTTCTCCTATCTTCAACTTTATATTATTGATACTATTTTCTAATTGCTTTAAGATATTAGTCCCCTGCAATATCCTATCTTCAACAAATCTCAAATAGGCAAGATAGACTCCGTGCTTTATTTTATTGACTTCTCCACCTAGGTCATCCTTATACAAGTCAAACATGGGACTAAGGTTTAAAAAGCTTTGGCTTCCATATTCATAAACTTTCATTACATCCTTTTCTTCTATGGATTTAGTTAGATTATTGATGCTATTCCTAAACTGGTCAATTTTCTCTAGGCTTATACTACCCTTCTTTTCCTCAGTTTCATAGGAGTTCCAATCCTCGTGTACACTTTTGATTTTCTTAGACATGGATTGCCAGTTCTGGATTATTTTTTCCTGCCTTTTTTCTTCTTCCTCCTTATTCTTTTCTTCTAGACTCTTTGGTTTGTTTTCATTTCCCTGATTGGTTTCCTGATTTTGATTTCCTCCTTGCCCTTCCCCTGAACTACCTTGGGAACTGGTTTTTTCAGAACTAGATCTGCTTTGATCTGATTTTTGCCCTTCTTCCCTTAAACTCTTTTCCTCCAGGTAAGTTCCATCTATTAGTTTTTCAACTTCTTCAGCTGTAGTCAATATCTCTTGTATATTTCTAGCCACACTGACAAGTGTAGGTGGAGCCATTTCCTTTTTTTCCAACTTTACCTCTTGACTGTTTCTGCTTCTACAGCCTGCCAATAAAAAAAGAATAAATATGACTAATATATATAAATCAATTTTTCTCAAATGAATCACCTCTAGATTATTATTTCCAGAGGTCATTTAATTATTAAAGAATAGGAGATAGAAGTCTTGAAAAGGATTCCTTAATCCTTACTATTTTGCTCCTTTTACTATATTCCTCCAATGTAATTTCTTTACAATTTTTTAAATCATTTAAAAATCTATCGGTTAATTTTAAGTTTATGGTTTCATCATAAATAAAGGCATTTACTTCAAAATTCAATTTAAAGCTTCTTATGTCTAGGTTTGCTGTACCTACCGATGAGACAAAATCATCCATAAGAACTACCTTTGAATGGAGAAAGCCTTTTTCGTAAGTATAGAATTTAACTCCTGCTTCTAAGAGTTCTCCTATATAGCTCATGCTGGCCCAATAGACAAAGGGATGGTCTGGTTTACAAGGCATCATAATCCTTACATCTAAGCCCGATAATCCTGCAATCCTTAAGGCATCAAATATGCTGTCATCTGGTATGAAATACGGAGTTTCTATATAGATCTTTTCCTTGGCATTGGAAATCATTTTAAGATAAGCATCTTTTACACTGGCCCATTTTGAATCTGGCCCGGAAGATACTACCTGTACTCCAGTGTTACCTGTTTCATCCGATAGATAAGTTTGACATCTGGTTATTTCAGACCCTGTGGCAAATCTCCAATCTAGGTTAAACCGCCATTGCAATGATGATACTGCCGAGCCCGTGATTTTTATATGGGTATCCCGCCAGTAGCCAAATTTCTTTGATAATCCTATATACTCATCTCCCACATTAAATCCACCTATGAAGCCTTCTTTTCCATCTATGATGCAGATTTTTCTATGATTCCTGTAATTTATTCTTAGGCTTAAATAAGGTATAAAGGCTGGAAAAAATATGGCTACTTCTGCGCCGGAATCCTTAAGCTTTTTAATATATTTTCTTGAAAATTTCCTAGCTCCCATGCCGTCTACTAAGAGCTTTACTTCTACTCCTTCCCTTGCCTTTTCACAAAGGAGGTCAATAATCTTTTTCCCTAATCCATCGGATTTAAAAATATAGTATTGTAAATAAACAAATTCTTTTGCTTCTCTTATGCTTTTCATTAAACTCTTAAATTTTTCTTCTCCGTCAAAATACAATTCTATATTATTGTCTTGGGTGAAAAAGGACTCTGCGCTGATTAAATTCATGGTGATTAAATCTTCATACTTGGTATAATTTGGATCCTTATAAGTATATTCATCCCTTTTCATCTGTTCTCCTTGAAATCCAGCTATATCCCTAAAACAATGGTCCTCTACTTCCTTTAATTGAAAAATCTTTTTCTTACTTAAATCCTGACCTATGAATAAATACAAAAGAAAGCCAATACCTGGCAAAAAGGTTAATACCATAATCCATAGCCAGGTAGTAGTTGGATTTCTTCTTTCAAAAAATACAAGCAAGATAGCCAGTAAAATATTTATCCATAATATATTTCTAAATATCCAGCTTAATATACTTATGATAATCTCCATCTTTTCCCCCTAAAAACCTAATTGTTTTTCTTATATTTGAGCCTCTTATTACTATCTAATATCTTCTTCCTAATCCTAATATTCGTTGGAGTTATTTCAATAAGCTCATCATCTTCTATAAATTCTAAGGCTTCCTCTAAAGACATTATCTTTGGAGGCGATAATCTTAAGGCCTCATCTGATCCGGCTGCCCTAATATTAGTTTGTTGTTTTTTCCTACATACATTTACATCTATATCTAAGCCCTTGGGATTTGCTCCTACTACCATACCAGTATAAACCTCAACCCCAGGTCCAACGAACAAGATACCTCTTTCCTGGGCAGAATGGAGACCATAGGTAGTAGTATATCCCGTTTCATAGGAAATAATAGAGCCTAATTTCCGTTTTGGTATGTCCCCCTTATATGGACCATATCCATCAAACTCTGAGTTCAGTATTCCGTGCCCCTTAGTATCTGTCATAAACTCCTGCCTATAGCCTATAAGTCCTCTGGCAGGTATTGTAAACTCAAGCCTTGCATAACCTCCCTTAGCCTCAGTCATACTTATAAGTTCTCCCTTTCTTTGACCTAGTTTTTCTATAATTACTCCCATATATTCACTTGGTAAGTCTATGGTTACTTTTTCCATAGGCTCAAGTTTTTTACCATCTTCTTCCTTAAAGATGACTTCTGGCTTAGAAACCTGAAATTCATATCCTTCCCTTCGCATTTTTTCTATTAAAACTGATAAATGCAATTCTCCTCTACCAGATACCTTGAAAGCATCTGTTGAGCCTGTTTCTTCCACCCTTAAACTGACATCAGTTTGTAATTCCTTATATAGCCTGCTTCTTATTTGCCTGCTAGTTAGATATTTCCCTTCTCTGCCTGCAAAGGGACTATCATTTACGGAAAAAGTCATAGAAATAGTAGGCTCAGAAATTTTTACAAAGGGTAAGGGTTCAGGACAATGGATATCGCAAATTGTATCTCCTATATGAATGTTTTCAACACCTGTTATGGCAATAATACTCCCTACTGTGGCAGATTCAATTTCCTTCCTGCTTAGACCTTCAAATTCATATAGTTTGGATATCTTCACCTTTTCATATTTATCCTTATTTTCCATGTTGACTATTACAGCCTCTTGATTAGTTGTAATCTTTCCTTTTTCCACTTTTCCAATGCCTATTCTTCCTACATAATCATTATAATCTATAGTTGAAATAAGAACTTGCAGTGGCCCATCCTTATCCCCTTCTGGTCCAGGGATATTATCTATTATGGCTTTGAAAAGAGGATCCATGTTTTTCCCTTCTTCATTGTAATCTAGGCTTGCAGTTCCTTTCTTTGCTGATGTAAAAATAAAGGGACTATCAAGATGCTTATCACTGGCCCCTAAGTCTATAAATAAATCTAAGACCTCATCTATAACTTCATTGGGTCTTGCATCAGGCCTATCGATTTTGTTGATACAGATAATTACTGGTAAATCTAATTCAAAAGCTTTTTTTAGTACAAATTTTGTTTGGGGCATTGGCCCCTCAAAGGCATCTACAACTAAGATTACTCCATTGGCCATTTTAAGAACCCGTTCCACTTCTCCTCCAAAATCGGCATGGCCTGGAGTATCTATAATATTTATTTTTACACCGTCATAATAAATGGCAGTGTTTTTAGCTAATATGGTAATGCCCCTTTCCCTTTCTATTTCATCGGAGTCCATTACCCTTTCTTCTACTTCTTGATTGGCCCTAAAAACTCCAGATTGCTTCAAAAGGCTATCGACTAAAGTAGTCTTCCCATGGTCCACATGGGCAATTATTGCTATATTTCTAATGTCATCTCTTCTTGTTTTCATATATCTTCCCTTTCATTTAAATTAATTTTAAAAGACTCAAAAATGATTAATGTTAATTTGACAAGCTACATTTTACCACACTTAGATAATAAATGAAAATATCCATATATACATGCTAAAAGCCTCGAATCCCTTCGAGGCCTTTAGACCTAATTAAACATATAATTATAGATAATATTTGCTGCATCTTCTCTCTTAAGTTCATATTTTGGCCTAATATATCCTGAACCATCACCTAAGAGTATTTTTAATCCATAAGCAATATTAATGTATCCCTTTAATCCTTCGGAAATATCATTGCTGTCTAGGAAAATATCCTTATATATACCTTCTAATTCTGCTACTTTATCAAATTTCATTATTCTAATAATATATTTAATTGCTTCTTCCTTTGTAACAGCCTTTTCTGGGGCCTTCTCCTCTTCTTTCATATACCCCTGAGAGATAAATTCCTTGTAGATTTCTTCATAGGATAAATCATTCGGCCTGTATGGGTTCAAGGACTGCCATAATAGGTAGATGAAATCTCCTTGATTAATCTTATCCTTTGGCCTAAACTCTTCTTGGTAGAATCCAACTCCATATTTTCCTAGGGTTGCAATCTTATCCTTTGCATATGAGTCTTCTATATCTATATAGTTGATTTCTTTAACTCCTTTATGGGGTTTTCCTGTATGATCTAAGACCTGGCCAGTTGTTGCAGATATAATTGCTGGTTTGTCTTTGTTTAAAGAATATACTAATTTGATTTCTGCCTCTACTTTGTTTGGATTACTATAATCATAGGTCTTAACATAATTTAATTCCAACCCAATTCCATCCCATAATATTTCATATGCCTTATCTAGAGGTATAATATTGTCACTACCAGGTAATTCTCCCTTATACCAGCTTAAGGAATAAGAATATATTTCTTTATTTACCCCATCTACACCTATAAAGATTCTGTCATTTTCTACATAGATTCCATCAGTCTTTCTAATGAATTGGAAATAATAGGTCAATTGATTATCTTTGGCGTATATATCTTCCATTAATTCTATATCATTAATCTTATCAGGTTGAATTTCCTTAATGTATTCCTTAGCTAGCTCTAGGGCCTTTTTCCTGTCAATTTGAGCTTTTGCATCTTCAGCATATTGTAAAGACTTATAGAAACTAATTAATTCTCCTGTTTTTGCGTCTAATTCAATATCTATGTAAGAATACCTATCTGTGTCTATTTCCCTTCGGAAATGTAAACTCCAAATATAATCATCAGGATTATTATAGTTTGTATAAAGATTTTTTCTATCTAGTTCATACTCAGGGCTGATTTTTAATACTTCTCTTCCTATTTTCTCTATTTCTTTTTCATTAAACAGGTCTGTTAATTTGTCAACTTCTTCTCTTTCAACTGGTGTTAGAATAGGTCCTGCAGCTTCTCCATCCATTGCTACAGCTTCTTTTCTGTCTAAATATATATGATAAATATCTAAAGGAGTAACTTCTCCTGTAAAAGCATCTATGGCCCTATTGGTATAAAGGGGTGAATAAGCTAAATAATTATTAGATTCTTCGTTAGCATCCATTGGTAGAGGGAAATACATATTAGTTTTATATATGAGCTTTAACCCAATATCTTTTATATAGGCCTCCTTTGCCTCTTCATGGGAAATAATGGCTTTAGGCTTTGGAAACTCCAAGTCCCTTTCCCAGTTGGCATAATATGATGTAACTTCTCCTGTAAATTTATTTACACTTACAGTAACAGAATTTTGGCTATAGGGTATACCGTTTTCCACCCTAATATAATCGAAGAAATAATTCTCCTCCCTAGTATTCATGGGTGCTTTCCTTGGCAACAATTTAATAGATTTAGAAACATCTTTTGCTATTTTTGATATAAAGTCCATGGCAATTTTCTCTGCTTCACTTTCAGTGTAAGTTGGTAGTTTCTGATCCGGTTCTTTATATGTTGAAGGATAACTGCTGTAGTATATAATATTTCCATCAATGTCCATATTTATGCTGATATTGTTTAGCCTCTCCTCTGAATCCGACCAGTGTAAATAGAACTGAGCTTTTCCATCATAGGAACTTAGGCTGGAATTAAATTCATCATATTCATCTGTAATGTTGAATAATTCCTTTGCCATTAGAATTAATTCCTCTAGCTTCTTATCATATCCATTTTCACCATAGGCAAGCTTTGGTGTTAGTCCACTTAGGACTATAATGGAAGCCAACATTATAATTGATACTCTCTTCACACTATGACCCCCTAACTAGTAAGAATTCTCTTTCTGCAGTTCCCTCCTAACCAGTATTTATATCATCTTTTCACTTATGCCCTAATTAATAAGTTTAACTGCTATAACCTTGTTTTTCTCTATATAAAACTCATCAGATAAGCCATTAACAATAACTAAGCCTCTTCCGCAGCATTTTAAATCATTCGGATCATAGGAGTCTAGATCATAATCTATGCCTTGTCCTTCATCTTCCACCTGAATAGTTATTTTATTCCCTTTTACTTCTAAATTAAGTTTAACACATTTTGTAGTAACACAGTTGTTGCCATGTAGAACTCCATTGATAATAAGTTCATTTAAGATTAATTTTATATCAAACATGGTATCGTTATTTTTTATTAGCTTTCTTAGTTTTTTTAATACTTCATCTACAAAGTTTCTAATCATTTCTAGATCTGAGCAGACAATACCACTATACTTAAATTCCAATTTCATCACTTCCATTTTTATATTATGAATGTTATTATAATTTTACCCATAATTTTTACCATCTAACCCTATTGTACTCATAAATAAGTTTTTTTCAATATAATATATAAATAATATTTTATTGTTTATTTGTTGTTGATATGGGTAATATTAATATGATTTTAAAATGAAAGGAGAATGTGAATATGGAAAGATGGGTATGTAATCCATGTGGTTATGTTTATGATCCTGCTGAGGGAGATCCAGATAATGGTATAGCTCCTGGCACTCCTTTTGAAGATTTACCTGAGGACTGGGTATGTCCAATATGCGGTGCTGCTAAGGATGAATTTTCTAAAGAATAGGGATAAGTACTTATTAAAGACCAGTAGCCAAAGCTACTGGTCTAAACTTTTGTCTAGAATATCTTTAAATATACTCCAGACCCTCTCTTTATTCATTTTATTTTGGGCAGAATAGGGAATAACTAGATTGGAATCTTTAATATCTAGTTTCTTCTTTATGACACTTATATGTTTTTGTATTTTTCCCCTAGATATTTTATCTGCCTTAGTTGCTATTACTATGCCTGTATAGCCAAAGGCCTTTATCCATTGATACATCATTAAATCTAGGTCTGTCGGCTCATGCCTAATATCTACTAATAGGACTACATCTTTTAGGTTTTCTCTAGTATTTAAATACTTTTCTATAATTTGCCTCCACTTTTCCTTCTCTGCCTTAGAGGCAATGGCATAGCCATAACCTGGTAAATCTACAAATCTAAAACTATCATTTATAATATAAAAGTTTATTGTTCTAGTTTTACCAGGTTTACTGGAAGTCCTTGCTAAGTTAGTCCTATTTATCATTGAATTTATAAAGGAAGACTTGCCTACATTAGACCTGCCGGCAAAAGCTATTTCTGGAAGCTGGTCCATAGGGTATTGTTTTGGATGTACAGCAATTGCTTGTAAATCAGACTTAACTATCTTCATGGCTATCATTTCCTTTTACCAAGGCATGGTCTAAAACTTCTTCCATGTTTTTAACCAATACAAAGGTTATTTTTTTCCTTACTTTGTCTGGTATTTCATCTAGGTCTTTTTTGTTTTCTACTGGCAAGAGGACCTTTTTTATGCCCATTCTATTAGCAGCCAGGACTTTTTCCTTTATGCCTCCTACTGGTAAAACCCTTCCCCTCAATGTAATCTCTCCTGTCATGGCAACATCCCTTCTAATGGGAGTATTAGATAGGGCAGATACTACTGCAGTTGCAATGGCAATACCTGCTGAAGGACCATCCTTTGGTATTGCACCTTCTGGTACATGAATATGGATATCCATATCCTCATAAAAATCCGATTCAATGCCTAAAATTTGAGAATTAGCCCTAATATAGCTAATGCCTGCCATGGCAGACTCCTTCATTACGTCTCCCAGTTTTCCTGTAAGTTGGATCTTCCCTGAACCCTTCATACTGTTTACTTCTATGGAAAGGGTTTCACCTCCAACAGCAGTCCAAGCTAGGCCTGTTGCTACACCAATTTGGTTTTCTTCTTCCACCAAATCGAACCTATATTTCTCTGGTCCTAAGTAATTAGCTATATTGCCCCTATTGATCCTTACTACCTTAAGGTTTTCTTCTATTATCTTCTTAGCAGCCTTCCTGCATAAATTGGCAATATTTCTTTCTAGGTCCCTTACTCCCGCTTCCCTAGTATAGTAGTCTATTATTGCCTTTATTGCAGATTCAGAAATTATTAGGTTTTCCTTACTTAAGCCGTGTTCCTTAAGCTGCTTAGGAAGAAGATAATTCAAGGCTATTTGCAATTTTTCCTCATCTGTATACCCAGGTATCCTGATGACTTCCATCCTATCTAAAAGTGGCTTTGGAATTGTAGTTGTAGTGTTGGCAGTAGTTATAAATAGAACCTTAGATAGGTCAAAGGGCACATCTAGGTAGTGGTCTGTAAAAGTCGAATTTTGCTCTGGGTCTAGGACTTCTAAAAGGGCTGCTGCAGGATCTCCTCTATAGTCTGAACTTAATTTGTCAATTTCATCTAGTAAAAATACCGGATTCTTTGACTTGGCCTTTTTCATAGAGTTTATAATGCTTCCTGGCATTGCTCCTATATAAGTCCTTCTATGTCCTCTTATCTCTGCCTCATCCCTTACACCACCTAGGGACATCCTGACAAACTTTCTATTTATGGCCCGGGCTATGGACCTGGCAATAGAGGTTTTGCCAACTCCTGGCGGCCCTACTAAGCATATAATGGGTCCCTTCATACTCTTGGTAAGTTTTCTAATGGCTATGAATTCCAGTATTCTTTCCTTTACATCTTCTAGACCATAATGGTCCTCGTTTAATATATCTCTTGCTTTCTTTATATCTATTTTATCCCTTGTTTCCTTATCCCATGGAAGATCGATTATCCAATCTAAATAGGTTCTAATGACTCCAGTTTCTGGAGAATGGGGGGATAATTTTTGTAGCCTTCCAATTTCTTTTTTGGCCTTTTCCTTAACTTCCTTAGGCATTTTTATTCTTTCTATTTTTTCTTCATAGGCTTCTACTTCAGCCATTATATCATCATCTTGGCCCAATTCTTTTTGTATAGCCTTAATTTGTTCCCTTAGGTAGTATTCTTTTTGAATTTGACTTATTTGCTTCCTAACCCTCTGGTTGATTTTCTCTTCGATTTTTAGTACTTCTATTTCTTGCTGTAATATCTTGTGAAGCAACTCCAACCTTTCATAAAGGTCAAAGGTCTCTAATATTTTTTGGTCATCTTCTAATTTCAAATGTATATAGGAAGCTATAACATCTGCTAGCCTTCCTGGATCATCAATATCTGCCACAGTAACTAATACATCTGAAGAAATCCTATCATTGTAGGAAAGGTATTCTTCAAAATCATTTATTACAAGCCTCATTGCCGCTTGCATATTTACATCTATTTCCACATTTTTTTCATCATAGACTAATTCTTCAATATTAGCTGCAAAGTGTGGCTCTTCTTGGATTACCTCTATTATTCTTCCCCTATTGATACCTTCTATTAATACCCTTATGCTCCCTCCAGGCAATTTTAACATTTGCTTAATCTTTGCTATGGTACCTATATGGTAAAAATCATCAACTGTTGGATCGTTTATTTTGGGATCCTTTTGAGAGCATAGGAATATGGTGGCATCATGCATCATTGACTTTTCTAAGGCACTTATTGATTTTTCTCTTCCTACATCAAAATGAACCACCATATGAGGAAATATGGAAATCCCCCTTAAGGGTATCAATGGTAGAGTCTTGTTTACACAAGTAAATTGGCTCATACGTTTTCCTCCTGAATCTTAAATATTCCCTAAAGACAAGGAAAAGCCCACAAATGTGAGCCTTATGAAGCAGATTCGCTGTTTCCTGTTTTCTTAGATTTGCTTTGTATTTTTCTGTCAGAAAGTACTAAGGTAGGGCTTACTCTTTTTTCCACTGTTTCCTTAGTTATAATACATTTCTCTATATCATCTCTAGAAGGAATCTCATACATAATATCCAACATTATATCCTCTAAGATGCTTCTTAGTCCCCTTGCCCCTGTCTTTCTTTCTATAGCTTTTTTAGCTATTTCATACAATGCCTCTTCTTCAAATTCTAATTCTACCCCATCCATTGTAAACAATTCTTTGTATTGTTTTACAAGGGCATTTTTGGGCTCAGTCAGAATCTTTACTAAGGATTCTTCATCTAATTCCTCCAAAGTAACAATGACTGGCAATCTTCCTACAAATTCTGGTATAAGCCCATATTTGAGGAGATCTTCAGGTTGAATGTGTTGTA
Organism: Tissierellia bacterium; assembly: GCA_012735245.1. Lineage (GTDB taxonomy): Bacteria > Bacillota > Clostridia > Tissierellales > Tissierellaceae > JAAYFT01. Next base: position 29,820 of record JAAYHU010000008.1, on the reverse strand, counting down.
ACAGCTCCCCAACCTTAACATCTTTCTTAGATGCTATTTCTGCACCAAATCCCATGGACTTTTTGCCGATTCTGTTTTGAATTATCTTGTCTAAGCCATCAAAAGCTCCACCCACTATAAATAGTATATTTGTCGTATCAACTTGGATAAACTCTTGATGTGGATGTTTTCTTCCTCCTTGGGGAGGAACATTGGCAACAGTTCCTTCTAGAATCTTTAGGAGGGCCTGCTGTACTCCCTCTCCACTTACATCTCTAGTAATAGATGGGTTTTCTGTTTTTCTAGCAATTTTATCTATCTCATCAATATATATTATACCCTTTTCTGCCCTTTCTATATCATAGTCTGCAGCTTGTATTAGCTTCAATATAATGTTTTCCACATCTTCTCCTACGTATCCTGCTTCCGTTAAAGAAGTGGCATCTGCTATAGCAAAGGGTACGTTTAATATCTTTGCTAAGGTCTGTGCTAGTAAAGTTTTACCAGAACCAGTTGGTCCTAACATGATGATATTACTTTTTTGCAATTCAATATCGTCATTTTTCTTAGGTTTTTTATTGATCCTCTTATAATGATTATATACTGCTACTGCTAAGGCCTTCTTTGCTCTCTCCTGCTTTATAACATATTCATCTAAGGTCTCTTTAATATCTGCTGGTTTTGGTAGATCTTGCATTTCATAGTCTAGTGTATCAATGAATTCTTCTTCTATTATTTCCTGACATAATTCTATACACTCATTACATATATATACATTTGGACCTGCTATTAGTCTCCTTACCTGTTCCTGTGGCTTTCCACAAAAAGAGCAACGTAACTGTCTTTCATCATATTTGGCCACGGTGACACCTCACTTAATCTATTATTTTCTTGTTATCACTTCATCTATTATACCATATTTTTTAGCTTCTTCAGCTGTCATATAGTAATCTCTGTCTGTATCCTTAGCGACTTTTTCCAATGGTTGGCCAGTTCTTTCAGCTAAGATTCTATTTATCCTTTCCCTAATTTCAATTATCTTTTCTGCTTGGATTCTGATGTCTTCTGCTTGACCTTTAGCTCCTCCTAAAGGCTGATGTATCATAATATCTGCATTGGGTAATGCAAATCTCTTACCCTTAGTTCCAGCAGCTAGTAGGAAAGCTCCCATACTTGCTGCCATACCAATACATATAGTTGATACATCGGGCTTTATATACTGGATAGTATCATATATTGCAAATCCTGCGCTGACTGACCCACCTGGGCTGTTTATATATAATTGAATATCCTTATCTGGATCCTCTGACTCTAAAAACAATAACTGGGCTACTACTAAATTGGCAGTTACATCATTTATTTCACTACCAAGAAATATTATTCTTTCCTTTAGAAGTCTTGAATAGATATCATAGGATCTTTCACCCCTACCAGTTTGTTCAACTACAATAGGAACTAAAGTCATAAAAAATCCCTCCTAAATTATATGAACTTAGCATTTGCCTTTAACAACTCTATAACCTTTTCGTTTAGAATAGGAGTATTCATAAATGAAAGATCACCTTTTTTCATGTTTTCAATGAACCCTTCTTTATTTTCTTGTCCATAACTTTCTGCCATCTTTTCTAATTCTTTATCAATATCTTCTTCTGAAACTTCAATGTTTTCTGCCTTTGCTATAGCTTCAAGGACTAAGTCTCCTTTTACCCTTTTAGCTGCCATAGGCATCAATTGAGCCTTTAGGCTGTCTAAGGTAGTATTGGTAAATTGTAAGTATTGTTCTAAATTTAAGCCTTGCATTCTCATTCTATAGTCAAATTCCTTTAGTTCATTTTCTAGTTGATTCTCTATCATTACATCTGGTATGTCTACTTCACAGATTTCCATAACTTTTTCTAGTAGGTTGTTTTCATTGTCTATTTCTTCCTTATGTTTAAAATCCTTTTCTAATCTTTCCCTTATACTTTGCTTATATTCTTCTAAGGTATCGAATTCTGATACGTCTTTGGCAAATTCATCATCCAGTTCAGGCAATTCTTTTTCCTTTATTTCATGAATCTTTACTTTGAAGGTAGCTTCTTTACCTTTTAGGTCTTCTACATGGTAATCTTCAGGGAAAGTAACTGTTATCTCTACTTCCTCACCTTTATTCTTACCCACTAATTGGTCTTCAAAACCAGGAATAAATTGTCCTGATCCAATTTCCAATTGTTGTCCTTCTGCTGTGCCACCTGGGAATTGTTCACCATCTATGAAGCCAGCGTAATCTATGGTTAGAATATCTCCCTCTTTAACAGGTCTATCTCCAGCATCTAAGATCCTTGCATTTCTTTCTTGAACTATCCTTAATTCTTCTTCGATATGCTCATCTGTTACATTATACTCTACTTTTTCAATTTCTATACTTTTATAATCTCCAAGTTTAACTTCTGGTTTTACAACTACTTCAAACTTAGCAATTATTGGTTTTCCTTTTTCAATTTCTTCTATATCTACCTCTGGAGCATCTACTGGTTCTAGTTTTAGTTCTTCAATAGCTTCAGTATATGCATCTGGTAAGATTAAGTTAATCGCTTCTTCATAGAATATTTCTTTTCCATAGTTCATTTCGATAATCTTCCTTGGAGCTTTTCCCTTTCTGAAACCAGGTATATTAAATCTGTGTCTGTTTTTTAGGTAGGCTTTTTGTAGCGCTTCCTCAAAATTTTCCTCCGGAATTTCAACGGTGAAATGTGCTCTATTATTCTCCTTTTTTTCTAGTAAAGCTTTCATTTTATATTTTCCTCCTCAAGTATATTCATCCATTTTTTAACTAACCTATTATATCATAAAATTATAACATAATAAATAACAATATCCAACACAATATGGTCAATACATATTAAAAAAACCAATGGCACAAATCCCACTGGTTTGAAAGTAATGCGGGAGAGAGGACTTGAACCCCCACGTCAAAGACACTAGATCCTAAGTCTAGCGCGTCTGCCAGTTCCGCCACTCCCGCATAAAATAATTTTTTGCTTACCTTTCAATTATAACATGTTATTTGTACTTGTCAATATTTTTTTAATATATTTTTTTAATTGTTGCCCCACCAATTACTATATCCTTGTCATAAAAAACTATTGATTGTCCCTTAGTAATTGCCCTCTGAGGTTCTTCAAATTCAACCATAACACCATCCTTATAAGGTTTTACCAGGGCCTTTGCTTCCTTCATTGAATACCTAATTTTAGCAGTAACTTCCATACTATCTGGTAATTTGTCAAAAGGAATAATATTTAGTTCATCAGCATAGAGCTTAGTTTTGAAAATATCTTCTTCCTCTCCTAAGACTATCTCATTTCTTTCTGGGATTATTTCCTTAACAAACACCCTCTTACCCAGTGCAATACCAAGACCCCTTCTTTGACCAATTGTATAGTGGACTATCCCTTTATGTTTACCCAAAATATTTCCATCTTTATCAACAAAATTACCAGGTATTACTTTTTCTGGGACCCTATTTTTTATAAAACTGCCATGGTCATTATCTGGTATAAAGCAGATTTCTTCACTATCAGGCTTGTTATGAACTACTAGATTTATCTTTTCTGCAATTTTCCTTACCTCATCCTTAGTATATTTACCCAATGGCATTAGTGTGTGCCTTAATTGGTATTGGGTCATGCCATATAAAAAATATGTCTGGTCCTTTTTATTATCCAAGGACCTTTTCATTAAATACCTATTAGTATTTAAGCCCTTTTCTATAGTTGCATAGTGGCCAGTAGCTATATAATCTGCACCTAGGGTCTTTGCCTTCCTTAAAAACTCATCAAACTTTATATATTTATTGCAAGCTACACAGGGATTTGGGGTCCTGCCATTTACATACTCGTTTACAAAGTAATCTATTACCTTCCTTTCAAAAACATCTCTGAAGTTCATTACATAATGGGGAATATTCAAATCCTGTGCAACTTTTCTCGCATCATATACGGAAGATATGGAACAGCATCCACCTTCCCTTTCATCATATATATCATTATGGGGAATTACGCTCATAGTTATACCTATTACTTCATATCCTTCTTCTTTTAGGATATAGGCTGCAACTGAGCTATCTACACCTCCACTCATACCTAAGACTACTTTCTTCTTCATCGCATATCCCTTTCTAAAATACTAAGATTATGCCTCCTTCATTGGCATAGGCTGTGGTTAAGCCTCCTTGTTTAACTAAGATTATATCTTTGAATTTGTATCTTTTTTGTATTTCTCTTTTTAAGTCCTCTGCCTTTTCCAATGCGTTTGCATGGGATATTGCAAGTATTTTTTCCTCTAATTTCTCACCAGTTTCTCCTATTAACTCAACTAATCTCCTAAAGGCTTTTTTAGTTCCTCTTACATTTTCAAATAATTTTATATTTCCATCTCCATCTGAACCTAAAATGGGCTTTAGGTTTAATACATTGGCTATTAATCCCTTGGTCTTTGAAACCCGTCCACTCTTTATTAGATTGTCCAAATTTTCCAAGATGAAGTATGTTTTCATCTCCTTAATATATTTTTCTACCCTTTCAACGATTTCCATATGGCAAATTTTTTCTTCTATTAGTTCATGGATTTTCATAGCTACTAAGGTTTCCCCTACGCTTGCTGACTTAGAATCGAATATATGGATGAACTTATTAGGTTCATCTTCATTAACCATATTTTTTGCCAACACTGCAGAGTTATAAGTTCCACTTAAGTTCCCAGATATGGTTACTACAAATATATTGTCTGCATCTGTTGACTTGTATTTTTCTACAAAGTCTCCAGGCGAAGAACAGGATGTCCTTACGGGATTTGGACTTTTTTTCATTGCATCTATTAGTTCCAATGTATCTAAGTTTTCATCATCTGTAAATTTTTCATCATCTACATCTATCTTAAATGGAACAAGGCTAATTTTAAGCTTATTTTTTAAGTCCTCATTTAAGTCGCAGCTGCTATCAGCTATAATTTTATATTTCATTTAATCACCTCTTAAGTTTAAGTATCAGTGCCTATCCTTTCTTCGATGAACCTGGCCAAGTCAGATGCAATTTCTAAAAGTCCTATATCCTCTTTGGCTTCTATCATAACCCTGACTAGTGGCTCTGTTCCTGAAGGCCTAATGACTACCCTCCCCTGTCCTTGGAATAGGTTTTCTACTTCCTTTATTTTTTCAATTATCTCCTTGTTTTCCTTGTATTTGTTCTTTAATTCATTTTTAACCCTTGCATTAACCAGTACTTGAGGAAAATCTGTCATTAGTTTATTTAATTGAGACATTGGTTTCCCAGTTTCCTTCATAACTTTCAATAAATAAAGACCTGTAGCTAAACCATCCCCTGTAGTATTATAATCTAAAAATATAATATGTCCAGATTGCTCTCCTCCAAGTACATAATCGTTTTTTATCATTTCCTCTAATATATACCTATCTCCAACCTTAGTCTTTACTATATTAATACCCTTTTCCTGCAAATATAAATCTAAACCCATATTTGTCATTATAGTACCTACTATGGTATTGTTCTTTAACCTTCCATTTTCTTTAAGATAGGTGCCACAAATGGCCAATATATGATCTCCATCTACTATGTTGCCAAGCTCATCTACTGCTATTATCCTATCTCCGTCTCCGTCAAAGGATAGGCCTATATGGGCCTTTTCTTTTATTACAAGTTCTTGAATCATTTCAGGATTTGTTGAACCACAGTTATCATTAATATTCATACCTGTTGGCTCAGTGTTTATAACTATTAATTGACCACCAAGCCTTTTAATTATTTCAGGTCCAATTTTATATAAGGCACCATGGCCACAATCCATGGCAATTTTGACTCCTGTTAAATCCAAATCTATAATGGAAATTAAGTAGTTTATATAGTCTTCTCTTCCGTTGTTTTCAACAATTACCCTGCCGATGTTTTCTCCTGTAGGAAAAAGGTTTAATTCTTTGTTATTAAGTATTATATCCTCTATTTCTTCTTCCACTTCATCAGGTAATTTAAATCCCTTCGAGTCAAAGAATTTTATTCCATTATACTCTCCTGGATTATGGGATGCAGATATGACTACTCCTGCTAGGGCTTCATACTTTCTAGTTAAGTAAGCTACAGCTGGAGTTGGCATTATACCTACTGATATTACGTCTAAGCCCATAGAGCATATACCTGCTGTTAAGGCTGCTTCCAGCATATCTCCAGAGAGCCTAGTATCTTTTCCAACTACTATCTTGCCTTTCTTTTCCCTTGCTAAAATATATGCGCCAGCCCTACCTATTTTATATGCTAATTCTGGAGTTAAGTCTTTATTTGCAATACCTCTAACCCCATCTGTACCAAATAATTTACCCATAATTTGTTCCCCCTCTAAGTCAATTGAAAATTGACAATTGACAATTTATTTTAATTCACAGCTCACAATTATTAACAATTGACAATAGAAAATTGACAATCATTTAAGACATTGGAATGACTATTAACTATTCACTCTTTTAAACTGTTCTTCTACAATTTGAATAAGCTTTTCCTTTTCATTAAGTGCTGGATTTTCAAGTACTCTCTTTAGTAGGTAATTTAATATATCCCCTATTATTTTTCCTTGAGCATATCCTAAATTAATTAAATCGTCTCCCTTAATTGCTAAGTGCTTTATGGTGTATGGCTCTTTGTTTTCGATTATCTTTTTTATTTTTTCTTCCTTTTCAATTAAGTGGCTAATATCAGCATTTCTATTTGAGCATAACCTATCTGCCTTTTGCAGTTTGAGTAAAGTAAATATTTCAACTTCTCCCATCTTTGCCAATAGTCTTTTCAATCCCTTTTCTTTAAAATTTGCATGTTGAGTCATATGTTTATCTATTAATAGGGATACTTTATCTATAATTTCATTGGAAGCTTTCAATCTTTTTAGTATAGTTTTGGCCATTTTTGCCCCTAACTTATCATGGCCATAAAAATGGCCTACTCCCTCTGCATCTATGGTTAAGGTGTGAGGTTTAGCAATATCATGGAATAATGCAGCCAGCCTCAAATGTAATATGGGCTCTACCTTGTCTACAACACATAAAGTATGCTCAAATACGTCTTTTTCATGATGGGGATTATGTTGGTTAAATCCAACAGCATCTAATAATTCAGGCAAAAATACTTCCAGGGCCCCTATATCCTTCAACAGTCTAAGACCTATGGAAGGTTTCTTAGATAGGATGATTTTATAGAATTCTTCCTGTATCCTTTCCATGCTTATATTGGAAAGATACTTACTATATAATTTACAGGCACTGAACGTATTCTCTTCAATGGAAAATTCTAATTGGGTAGCAAATCTCACTGCCCTGATTATCCTCAGGTAGTCTTCCTTAAACCTATCTTCAGGCCTTCCTACAGTTTTTATAATCTTATTCTTTAGATCCTCTACTCCATTAAAATAATCTATAATTCCTGTTTCTTTATTATATGCTAAGGAGTTAATTGTGAAATCCCTTCTGGATAAATCATCCCTTAATCTCTTTGAAAAAAATACTTCCTCTGGCCTTCTGCCATCTAAATATTCTCCATCCTGCCTAAAGGTTGTTACTTCAATATTGCATTCTTCTTGAACAACTACAATTGTACCAAACTTTTTGCCAACCTCTATAGTTTTATAGTCTTTAAAGACCCCTTCTATTTCCTCTGGCAAAGCATCAGTAGCTATATCATAGTCGGATGGAGTTTTCCCCAAGAGCATATCCCTTACAGAGCCGCCTACTATATATGCACTAAAACCATTTGCCTCTAATTTATCTAAAACCCTTTCCACATAAACTGGAATGTTAAATTCCATACTATCACTCCATTTTTTCATCTTATTTTAGTATAACATAGTATTCCAAAGAGACAAGTTTTTTTATACAAAAAGGACCTTGGATAAGCTCCAAAGTCCTTTACTTTAGCCCATATATTTTTTAAATAATATACTTGCATTATGTCCGCCAAATCCTAAGGAATTGGATAGAGCAAAATCAATACTTCTTTCTACAGCTTTATTGGGTGTATAGTTTAAATCACATTCTTCGTCTGGATCTTCACAGTTTATTGTAGGAGGAATAATCCCCTTTTTAATGGCAAGTACTGTGGCTATAGCCTCTATACCACCTGCAGCCCCTAAAAGGTGACCTGTCATTGATTTTGTTGAGCTGATGTTAATATTTTTAGCATGTTCTTTAAAAAGATTTTTAATGGCTAGGGTTTCGAGTTTATCGTTGAAATAAGTGGAAGTACCATGGGCATTTATATAGTCAATCCTATTATATTCTACTTTTCCTTCTTCTAAGGCTAGTTCCATGGCTCTAGTTGCACCTTTGGCCTCTGGGTCTGGTTGCGTAATATGAAAGGCATCGGAAGTTGAACCATAACCCACTATTTCTCCATAAATCTCTGCCCCCCTATTTAGGGCATGATTTAGGTCTTCTAAGATTAGTATGCCTGCCCCTTCTCCCATAACAAAGCCATCCCTTGCCTTATCAAAGGGGCGAGATGCCTTGGTAGGCTCTTCATTTCTAGTTGAAAGGGCTTTCATTGAAGAAAAACCAGCAACTGAAATTGGGGTTATGGATGCTTCACTTCCACCTGTTACTATCATATCTAAATATCCATTTTTTATCATCCTATAAGCTTCCCCTATGGCATTTGTACTTGAAGCACAGGCTGTAGTTACTATCATAGTAGGCCCTTTAAATCCAAAGTTCATAGATATTTGTCCCGGTGCCATGTTTGAAATCATCATAGGTATAAATACTGGACTAATCCTGCTTGGTCCCCTTTCCCTAAGCTTTGTAAACTCTCCTTCCATGGTTTCCATACCGCCAATACCTACACCTAAGACGACTCCAACTCTTTCCAAATTTAATTTACCTATATCCACCATTCCATCCTCTAAGGCCAATTTTGTACCTGCTATGGCATATTGGGTAAATCTGTCCATTCTCCTTGCTTCTTTTTTATCTATAAAATCTGTAGGATTAAAATCCTTTACTTCAGCTGCAATTTTAGTGCTAAAATCTCTTGTATCGAACCTTGAAATAAACCCTACTCCTGATTTTCCTTCTATTAATGACTTCCAATATTCTTCCTTGCCTATGCCAATAGGTGATACTGGTCCCAACCCTGTAATAACGACTCTTTTCATATATCTACCTCCAAAGCAAGGTTTATTCTATAGACTCTTCAATAAATCTAACTATATCACCTATATTTTTAAATTTTTCTGCATCTTCATCAGGAATAGCAATCCCATATTCATCTTCTAAGGCCATCATTATTTCCACTGCATCTAAGGAATCTGCCTCTAAGTCCTTCATTAAGGAAGTCTCCATTGTAATGCTATTTACATCATCAATGCCTAATTGATCTGCAATAATATTTCTTACTTTTTCAAATACCATTTTACATACCTCCTAATATTTTGTTAATACTATTCCAATTGACAATGATTTTGGTCGAGCTTTAGGTCCTTTTTGACCCTAATTCTTTACTTCCACAATTGTCCTTTGTCCATTTTCAATTGTCCATTGTACACTACATAAACATTCCACCATTCACATTTATAACCTGACCGGTTATATAGTCAGATTTAGGGCTTGCTAGAAAGGCTACTGCATTTGCAATATCCTTAGGTTTTCCAAAATTCCCCAAGGGAATAGATTTTAGCATTGCTTCTTTTATATCTTCTTTTAATACATCTGTCATGTCGGTTTCTATAAAGCCAGGTGCCACTGCATTTACCCTAATACCTCGGCTAGCCAACTCCCTTGCCATGGACTTAGTAAAGCCAATGACTCCTGCCTTTGAGGCGCTATAATTCCCTTGCCCTACATTCCCAGTTATGCCTACTACAGATGTAATATTTATTATTTTGCCATATCTCTTCTTCATCATCATCCTAGATACAGCCTTAGTGCAGAGGAAGGTACCTTTCAAATTCACATTCATTACTTGATCCCATTCTTCTTCTTTCATCCTAATTAGTAAATTATCCTTGGTAACTCCTGCATTGTTTACTAGGATATCAACTGATTCAAATTCTTCCTCAACTTTTTTTATCATTTGCTGTACTTCCTCTTCCTTTGATACATCAGCCTTTATGGCTATGGCCTTAATTCCCAGTGTTCCTATCTCATCTATTACTTCTTGAGCTTTGACTTCATTGCTGACAAAAGTAATTGCAACATTGGCACCATTTCTAGCTAGTTCTAAGGCTATCTCCTTCCCTATGCCCCTAGAACCCCCTGTTATTAGGGCTACTTTATTAGCTAAATCCATCTATTCATCACCACTTTTCTTCCATTTAAGGTATTCCACTGTATCTTTAAAGGAGCTTAAGTCATTGACATTTAAGGTCTTTACTTCTTTGCCCAAGGCCCTTCCAATTCTCTTTACAAATCCTGAAAGGGATTTTCCTGGGCCTATTTCTACAAAGGTATTTACACCATCATTTATCATATATTCTACAGACTGCTGCCACAATACTGAGCTGCTTACCTGGTCAACAAGCTTAGGTTTAATTTCTTCCTTAGAGAGTATAGGCATACCATCTACATTGGTAACTACCTTCTTCTTTGATTCATATACTTCTACTTTGGATAGGGCTTCTTTTAATTTTTCTCCTGCTGGAACTAATAGGGATGAATGAAATGGTGCAGATACAGGTAGTGGTATGGCTTTTTTTGCTCCCTGCCTAATTGCTTCTTGGCAAGCAATCTTTAATCCTTTTATTTCACCAGATAAAACTATTTGCTCAGGACTATTATAATTGGCAACTTCCACCACTCCATAATCTTTTGTTACCTCAAGGATAGCAGGGATTTTTTCCTTTTGAAGGCCAAGAATAGCTGCCATTCCCCCAACCCCTAAGGGAACTGCTTCTTGCATGAACTTTCCTCTTTCCTTTACAAGCCTAATGGCATCCCTAAAGGTTAAGGATTTGCTCATGACTAAGGAACTATACTCTCCTAAGCTTAATCCAGCAGTATAGTCGCAATCAATGCCTTCACTTTCTAAGGCCCTAAGCATAGCAATACAAGTCGCTAAGATGGCCGGTTGAGTATTTTCTGTTTTCCTTAATTCTTCTTCAGTCCCACAAAAACAAATGCCCTTTAAATCCATACCTAGAACTTCATTGGCTTCATCATATACCTTCTTCGAAGACTGAAAACTCTCATAAAAATCACTGCCCATGCCTACATATTGGGAACCTTGCCCGGGAAATATGAAAGCAACCTTATCCCTTTTATCCAATTGACTTCCCCCCATTGAGGAAGGCCTCCAGATATTTTATATTTTCTTTGGCTTCTTCTATAATGCCTTCAATTATTTCCCTACAAGGTTTTATATCCCTTATTAAACCAGAGATTTGCCCAGCCATTAATAAGCCCTGTTCCACATCTCCTTCTTCCACTGCCAGCCTTAGCCTTCCAGCATTTAGGGCCTCTAATTCTTCAAAGGGTACGCCCTTTTTCTCCAGCCCTAAGAAATGCCTTGTAAATTTGTTTTTCAAAGCCCTGACTGGATACCCTGTACTTCTCCCAGTTACGAAGGCATCCCTGTCCTTGGCCTTTACAATGGCTCCCTTATAGTTTTGGTGGGCTGTACATTCTGTAGAGCATACAAACCTAGTTCCCATTTGTATACCTTCTGCTCCTAAGCTTAAAGCCGCTAAAAATCCCCTGCCATCGGCTATTCCCCCTGCTGCAATCACAGGGATTTTTACTTCATCTACCACTTGAGGTACTAAGGCCATGGTGCTTAGTTCCCCTATATGACCACCTGCCTCAGTTCCTTCTACGATTAAGGCGTCTACACCTTCCCGTTCTAATCGCTTGGCTAAAGATACTGTAGGTACAACAGGTATGATTTTCACATTGTGTTTTTTTAGTCTTTCAATATATTTGCCAGGACTGCCTGCTCCTGTCGTAACTACAGGAACTCCCTCACTACATATTATACCTACAATATCCTCAGCATAAGGAGATAGCATCATAATATTTACGCCAAAGGGTTTATCTGTCAGTTTCTTTAATTTTCTAATCTCTTCTCTTATTACTTCTCCAGAGGCGTTACCTGCTCCAATGATGCCTAAGCCGCCGGCTTCTGATACTGCTGCAGCTAATCTGTAGGTAGCTACCCTAGCCATTCCTCCTTGAAGTATGGGATATTTAATATTTAATAGCTCCGTTATTCTAGTATGAAACATTAATCATCTTCCCTCCTATTCCATTTAATAATCATTGAAGCCCAAGTAAGACCTGCACCGAAAGCTACTAAGAGTACATTGTCTCCTTTTTTAATCCTTTTCTCTTCAATTGCTTCTTGAAGGGCTACAGGAATAGAGGCTGAAGACATATTGCCATACTTGTTTAGATTTACATAAATTTTGCTCTGCTCTAGGTCCAATTTCTTAGCTGCTGCTTCTATTATCCTGATATTTGCTTGATGAGGAACTAAAAAATCAATATCTTCTAGTTTCAAGTTAGCCTTTTGTATTACACTTTGAGAAGCTTTATCCATGACCCTAACAGCAAATTTAAATACTTCCCTGCCTTCCATTTTTATAAAATGTAGCCTGTTTTTTACTGTGTCTTCGTTGGCCGGTTGTCTGGACCCTCCTGCAGGCTGTATTAATACTGAGCCATTTGTACCATCAGACCCTAATTGGGAAACTAAAATACCCATATTTTCTTCACACTTCTCTAAAATACAGGCTCCTGCTCCATCTCCAAATAGGACACAGGTATTTCTATCCTGCCAATCCACTATTTTTGACAGGGTTTCTGCCCCAATGACCAGGACCCTTTCATAAAATCCTGATTTAATAAACTGCTCACCTACAGCTAAGGCATAAACAAATCCAGAACATCCAACGCTTATGTCGAAGGCTGCTGCCTTAGTTGCTCCAATGTTTTTTTGTACTATGCAGGCAGTAGAAGGGAAAGCATGATCTGGAGTAGCAGTTGCTACGATAATAAGGTCCATGTCTTCTGCCTTTAATTTGGCATCTGCTAAAGCTTTCTCAGCAGCAATTGATGCTATATCAGAAGTTGCAGTTTTTTCATCAACTATTCTTCTTTCTTGGATTCCTGTCCTTTCTATTATCCACTCATTTGATGTATCTACTATTCTAGATAGGTCTTGGTTTGTTATTACCTTTTCTGGGACATAGCTACCTATACCAGAAATACCAACAAAAATTCTCTTCATTTTCCACCTCCATATTTAATTGTGCATAACTTTTATTATTCCACCACCTCCTTCAAATTATTTAACTTAGGTTTGCAAATAAATGAAATTTAGATTATATTATTTATATGTTATGGGATAAATGTTAATAAATAGTATATATGAATCTAGAAAAATAATCAATACGGTTTTTTATAGTAGATATAGTAAAATGGGAGGGATATTATGCCTAATTTCTTAGATATCCAGGCTATAAAGAAAATTATTCCCCATAGATATCCTTTTCTCTTTGTAGATAAGGTTTTAGTAGAAGAAGTTGGGGTTAAAGGTATAGGCTACAAAAATGTAACTATAAATGAGCCCTTTTTCCAAGGTCATTTCCCCCACTTTCCAGTAATGCCTGGAGTTTTAATAGTGGAAGCCATGGCCCAAGTAGGTGCAGTTATACTTTTATCCCATGAGAAGTATAAGGGAAAAACCCCCTTATTTGCTGGAATTAATAAGGTAAGATTCAAGAGAAAGGTTGTACCTGGAGATACATTGAGAATGGAAGTAAAACTTACTAAAATCAGAGGACCTATAGGGGTTGGAGAAGGGAAAGCATATGTAGACGATGAAATTGCCTGTGAAGGAGAATTTCTATTTGCAATAGAGTAGTATAAATAAAGAGGCCCTTCCTAAGTTTAAGATAGATTTATCTTAACTTAGGAAGGGTCTTTTTATCTATTTGATATTTCTTTTAAAAGGCTATTTATCCTTTCTTCTTCTCTTAAGATTCTTCCATTCTTTTCATCATAGGCATATAATCCGCCACTGACCATCCTTGTCTTTAGCTGGCCCCTAGCTATCTTTGAGCCTATTAAATGCGGAGCATCTAGGATTCCCACCCTTACAGCTTCAGTTAGGGTTTCGGGGTCAGCCAATGGATCTTCTGCCTTTGGATTTAGGGATTTTATAGCTTTTAAGATTATTTTAGCTTCTTTTATAAGCTCATTCTTTCTTTCTTGGACATTTTTATCCTTAGCCATATTGACTGAGCCAAGGAATTCATTTTTAATAACTCCCCTTACTATCATGGCAGATTCTATTATGTCTTCTGCCCTAGCTGCATGATGGGCTTCACAATAGCCTACCACATGGTATATATGTGGCTTAATTGCCATGGCTAGATAAGCAGATGATGCCAATTGACCTTTAGCTTGGTATAAATTAGTTGGGAAGCTTGCAAGTCCTGCCCTAGCCTGACGATAAACTCTAAAGTTTTCATCCACTAGACTTTCCACTAATTCAACCTTAGCCAGCATCTTACCTAGGTCCATTTCTGGTGAAATACTTGCTGGAACATTGAACATGTATTGGGCAACATAATCTTTTACTCCCATTTTCTTTGCATTATATGCAGCTAAATATGCAGCAGCTACACCTATGGCATCATGGGCATCCCTTAGGCTCCAATGATGCGGGTCATTAACCTCTACAGGTATATTTCTATCACCGTGCCATTTCATAACCTGTTGATTTTCTTTTATGGCTTCTAATAATGGCCTAGGACCTCTCTTATCTAGTTCACTGTACCAAAATAGGGGTACTGCACACCAAGCATTATCTATGGTCCTTTTAAGGACTTCTGCAAATCTTATTATATTCTTTGTTCCACTATAACAACGAAGTAGTGGATAATTGCCTCTTTGGGCAGCTTCATATAGTTTTCTAAAATCATCTTCGGTCCTTAAAGGTACTCCTCCTGCTCCATTTAACCTTTCGTCCATATTTTCTTGGTCAAAGAAGAATTCCTGTGCATTTTGGTCTGGGGCAATTGATATTACGTCTATTACCTTTGCTTCTGCCACCTTTTCTATGGCCTCTACTGTTTCCTCTATAGTAGGCAGGCCAAGATGGTGTCTTAAGATTGGATAGGGGTATTTAGAATTAATCCTAGATATTAAGTCTCTAGGATAGGATTCCTCTAAGGAATAATCTTTTCCCTTAAGATAGGCTATTACTTCATCTATGTCTTCACTTCCATCAAAGACCTTTTCGAATATGCCCCATTTTTGGGCTACTAGGGCAGTTGGCTCAGTACCTCCGAAAATATAAGTAGGCTTTTGTAAATTATGTTTTTCTATCTTTTCCTTTAACTCTTCTAAGATTTTATTTAATGGCTCTGGAGTAAGTCTGTAGGATAAAGCCACTATATCTGGCTCTTTTTCCTTTATTAATTGGACTAATTCGTCTACTGACTTTCCAATGCCAATGAATTCCGTTTCATATTTTTCATTTTGTGCCAAATTAAGGTAGTTCATTATACCGGCAACATGAACACAGTTTCCTAAGGTTCCTGCAATTATTTTTTTCATTAAGCAACACCCTCCCTATCTTTCTTATCGATTTTTCCAGTTTGAGCATATTTATGCATTTCGTAGACAGATAATCCCCTTAGGCCCAACCTTTCTATGGTCCTGCCATTTTCGAAAAAGTCTTTGCCTGTCATTAATGAAGCTAAATTTATGATGGAATTAATGGCTGGAGTTTTTATGCCCAATTCTCTAGCTATTGAAGCCATAGGTATTAGGCTGTAGGGCACATCTTCATAGATATATCTAATTTGCAGCCCTTTTGGTGCTTGTAATCCTTTATAAGCGTTACAAGCCTGCACCGTTTCATATAGGTTGTTACCCTCTGCACCATAGGATTCATACAGCCAATCTTTAGCAGATAAGGTGTTTATCTGTAGGGCCTTACCTATTTCCATTCTTTCATTATCCATTTTTTCTAGAAAAGCTCCTATGGATGGGGTGATGCCTTCTATATAGTATTCGAAGGGAGCACCTCTTTCGATATGACCGCTATTTAATAATGTGGGGGCAGGATGGAAAATGGCTCCATAATTGTTTATGCTGGTTTCCAAAACATCTCTTGCAGGAACAAACTGTGGATATGCAAACTTTAGAAGATTTAAAACGTGATTGGTCTTTTCGGACGGGATGGCGGCTAATTTGACTTCATTCTTAACTTGGAATATGTGGGCACTATTGCTGGAGGTAGCTCTACAAGCGTATATAAAGGTTTGAGCTTCTGCAACTATTATTTCCTTATCTGGGCTATGCTTTTTGATGGCTTCATAAACTTCCAAAGCACCTCCCGTACGACCAGGATTAAGTACTATTACTTGACCATCAGTCAAGTAGGGTGCCATAGCTACTGCTAAGGGATAGTGGCCCATAGCTGGAACAGTGACCATAATTACATCTGCTCCTTCAATGGCTTCCCCAATTATATTAGTTGCTTTATTTAATACTCCTACTCCCTCAACTTCTCCAGTTAAGGAGATAGTAGGATTTTTTATCAAGGGTAATATGTTTTCTAAGGTTCTATTGTACAAATTCACCTTATATCCAATCAAGGATAAGTATCCGGCCATTGCCATGCCACCATTACCTGCACCTATTACAGCAAATGTGAAATCCTTATTCATTCAATCTCCCCTTTCTTATATTATTTTTGTATTTTTATGTCAACCTTCTTTTCAGCGTACAAAAAAAACTATGGGCATCCATAGTTTTTAAGCAAACTTACTTGCCCCCTTTTAAAGCTTACGAGGTTAGCTGTCGGGTTCGGACAAAAAGGGCCATGCCCGTCCATAAAGGATTCACCCCAGAAAATTGGTTCCCCCGCTTCTTTATACAAAGAATTCAGCTTTTAATATTTAGTTTACAATGGATATTATAACATAATATCCATTAATTTGCAAAATTTTTTTTGTACAAAATTTATACAGCATACGATAATATGTACAATAAAAAGAAAAATTTCCCTATGAAATCATAGGGAAACTTTTTGCTCTTGTACTACTTGTGCCCCTCTTTCCAGGGCCTCCTTATTTATTGGTAATAGGTGGGCTCTATTTTCTCCAAATACTGCAGTGAAAGCCTTTTCCAAAATGGTGCTTTTCTCTACCACATTTGTAACCTCTAAGAAAGCTCCCAACATGACCATATTAGCTACTCTACTGTTGCCTAACTGGTTTGCAATTTCATTGGCAGGGATATAATAAACTTCTATATCATCTCTGGTAGATTCTCTGTCTACTAAGGATGAATTGATAAATAGTCTTCCTCCAGGGACTATGGTGTTTTCAAATTTATCTAAGGAGGGTCTGTTCATAACGATGACCGATGTAGATTCAGTAACTACTGGAGAACCTACCGCCTCAGTTGATATGATAACATTGCAGTTTGCAGTTCCGCCTCTCATTTCAGGACCATAGGAAGGTAGCCAGGATACGTTTTTATCTTCTGTCATTCCTGCAAAGGTTAGAAGTTGACCTAGGGCCATTATCCCTTGTCCGCCAAAGCCAGCAATTACTATTCTTTCTTCCATTTTATTCAGCCTCCTCTGGTCTTTTCAAATTTCCAAGAGGATAATAGGGAATCATGTTATCCTCTAACCATTTCATAGCTTCAGGAGCTGTCATTCCCCAGTTGGTAGGACATGTGGATAGGACTTCTACAATGCCAAAGCCCTTTCCTTCAAGTTGGACTTTGAAACATTCAATTATAGCTTTTTTGGCCTTTCTTATATTAGCTGGAGTATTGACTGCTACCCTTTCAACAAATTTTGCTCCGTGGATAGTTGCTAACATTTCGCTGATTCTAATGGGCCTGCCACAATGTTCTTCACTTCTACCACCTGGTGCTGTTGTAGCTTTTTGGCCAACTAAGGTAGTAGGAGCCATTTGACCACCTGTCATTCCATAGATAGCGTTATTTACGAAGATTGTAGAAATCCTCTCACCCCTATGGGCAGCATGGACTATTTCTGCCATACCAATACTTGCCAAGTCTCCATCTCCTTGATAAGTAAATACAAATTTATCTGGATGAACTCTTTTTATACCGGTGGCAACTGCAGGAGCCCTACCATGGGCAGCTTCATGCATATCACAATTGAAGTAATTATAGGCAAATACTGAACAGCCTACAGGTGCAACTCCTATGGCCTTTTCTAGGACTCCTAACTCCACCATAGCCTCTCCTACTAATCTGTGAATAATTCCATGGGTACATCCTGGACAATAGTGGGTCTCCACATCTGTTAGGCCCCTAGTCCTTTCAAATACTATAGTCATTATATTTCACCTCCGCAAATTTTCTTAACCTTTTCAATTATTGCTTCTGGTGTAGGGACCATTCCTCCCATTCTACCGTAGAAATGAACTGGGAACTTACCCTCTACTGCTATTTTAACGTCATCCACCATTTGTCCAGCATTCATCTCTACTGTAAGTATTCCTTTACAATTGGGGTTAATCTTCTTAAATTCATCATATGGGTAAGGCCACAAGGTAATAGGTCTAATTAAACCTACTTTATATCCTTCTTTCTCAAGTTTTGCTATGGCTGTCTTAGCAATCCTAGATGTCGTACCATAAGCAGATATAACTACATCTGCATCTTCAATCTTATATGATTCTACCTTTACTTCCTTTTCTCTTATCTTTTGATATTTTGCTTGTAGCCTTATATTGTGTGCTTCTAAATCTTCTGGTGCAATATATAAGGAGTTTATAATATTTGGTTTTCTCTTGCCTCCAGTTCCCGTAGTTGCCCAATCCTTTTCAGGTAATTCCCTTTTCTTTGGAGTTTTAAATTCAACAGGCTCCATCATTTGTCCGATCATTCCATCTCCTAGAATCATTACTGGATTTCTGTATTGGTCAGCTACATCGAAGCCTTCAATGATTAAATCTACCATTTCCTGTATATTGGCTGGAGCATATACTACTAACCTGTAATCTCCATTTCCACCACCTCTAGTGGCTTGGAAATAATCTGTTTGTGATGGTTGAATACTTCCTAGGCCGGGCCCTCCCCTCATTATATTAACTATTAAACAGGGTAGTTCAGCACCCGCTAAGTATGAAATACCTTCTTGTTTTAGGGATATGCCAGGACTTGAAGAAGATGTCATTACCCTAGCTCCTGCTCCTGCTGCACCATAAACCATATTTATTGCTGCTATTTCCGATTCAGCCTGTAAAAATACTCCGCCAACCTTGGGTAATTCCCTTGCCATATATTCTGGTAACTCGGATTGAGGAGTTATAGGATAACCAAAAAAGTACCTGCAACCAGCTTGAATAGCTGCTGCTCCTATAGCCTCATTGCCCTTCATGAGTACTTTTGCCATTGATAACCCTCCTTATTTTATTTGAATCTTTCCACCGTAATAACTACATCTGGACATATGATTGCACAGTTGGCACAACCAATACATTTATCCATGTCAGTCACCGTTGCTGGATGATAGCCTTTTGCATTGATTCTGCTCCTGTCCATGGTAATTATCTTAACAGGACAAACAGTTGTGCAAAGTTCACAGCCCTTACAGCTGTCCTCCTTGAAGGTAACTTTACCCTTTGCCATATTAACCCTCCTTATTTAGAAAAGTTCTAAAAATACTATAACATCCAGTCATCTCTTAGAAAGAGTTTTATGGGAAGTATTTCTCCTTCTAGATCCTTTGGAAGTTGGGGAACTAAATCTTCCAATACTGAAATATATCTAATTGGTATACCTGTTATGCTTTTCAGCTCCATTGCCAGTTCTTGTCCCCTTAGTACATCTTCTACTGTAGTTGCTTTTAACAAATGTGTATTATTTACAATTCCTGTGATTTTAGCCCTTGAAACATCTTGGATTTTTACCATATATTCGTAAGCCTTTTCAGCTGATTGGGTTTCAGGCCTATTGGCATTCAAGATGAAGAACATATCATATTCTCCTTCTTTGAAATAATTTACATATCTGCCTAAGGCCCTTGCCCCTACTTGATCTCCTCCTACATCTATTACAAAATCGTAACTTTCATCTTGCAAAGGTGCATAAACTTCTGCTGAAATAGATGGGACTTCCACTGCAGGAGTATTAATTTGACTAGCTATGACTTTAACACCCAACTTTTCCATTTCCTTGGCCTTTTCCCTGGACCTGAAGTACATATTGACTATATCTAAATCTGCTAAAGCTACTTTTCTTCCCTTTTCAGCCAATTTCACAGCATAATTTACACTGAATTCAGACTTGCCACTACCATAATGACCAGTTATTATCCTAATTCTTTTATCCTTTAACATAGCATCATCCTATTTGTATATTTTAGCTTCTTCTTCACCTTTAAGCACCCTAAGACCACCTTGGGCTAAGGCAGCAAGCTCATCTTCTCCCGGATAAATAGTTACAGGGGCAATAAACTTTACTCTTTCTTCTATCCATGAAGTGAATTCCTCATCATAAGCAATACCGCCTGTAATTAAAATTCCATCTACATTGCCTTTAAGTACAGCAGCACAGGCCCCAATTTCCTTTGACACTTGATAGGCCATGGCATAATAGATTAGTTCTGCCTCCTTATCGCCTTCCTTTATCCGCTTAGATACTTCCCTAGCATCATTGGTGCCTAAATAGGAGACTATCCCTCCATTGCCTACTATCATCTTCTTTATTTCCTCTTTGGTATATTTGCCTGAGAAACAAAGTTCAATCAATTGTCCCACTGGAAGCCCACCAGCTCTTTCAGGAGAAAATGGCCCTTCTCCATTTAAGGCGTTAGGTACATCTATAACTTTTCCTTTTTCGTGGGCACCAACAGAAACTCCGCCCCCTAGATGGGCCACTATTAAATTTAATTCTTCATATTTTTTTCCTAGGCTCTTAGCATGTTTTCTGGCTACTGCTTTTTGGTTTAATGCGTGGAATATAGAGACCCTCTCAATTCCTTTAAGACCAGAGATTCTAGCTACATCCTGTAACTCATCTACTACTACAGGATCAACTATAAAGGAACGAATATTTAAGTCCTTAGCTATATCATAGGCCAGTATCCCACCTAGATTAGAAGCATGCTCTCCCCTAAAGCCTGATTTTAAATCCTCTAGCATAGCTTCATTTATTTCATAGGTGCCGCCTTCTATAGGCTTTAATAATCCTCCTCTACCTATTATGGCATCTAAGGATTCTAAGGAAATATTGTTTTTCTCAAGAGCATTTAGAATTATTCCTTTCCTAAATTCAAGTTGGTCGTAAATTCTATTGAATGAACAGATTTCCTCCGTTGAATGGCGAAGGGTTTCTTCAAAGATAATATTTTCATCATCAAAAACTGCAATTTTAGTAGACGTAGAACCTGGATTAATAACTAAAAGTCTAATCATATTCCCCTCCTATTTTGCTGCCATAAGCACTGCTAAGGCAATAGAATTTAATTTAGCTTCATCATTATCAGCTCTAGAAGTTAAGACTATAGGTGATTTTGTGCCTATTATGAGGCCTGCAGATTTTGCATTGCCTAAGAAGGTCAAAGACTTATATAATACATTGCCAGCATCAATATCTGGTACTAGTAATATATCAGCGTCTCCTGCAACTTCACTGTCTATGCCCTTAATCCTGGCTGATTCCTTAGAAACAGCATTATCTAAGGCAAGGGGGCCATCTACTATGCAATCTGTTATTTCCCCTCTCCTATTCATTTCTGCTAGCTCCTTAGCATGGATTGTAGCTTCCATCTTCGGAGACACCTTTTCCTTTGCAGCTAAGACTGCCACCTTAGGCCTTTCTATTTCCAATGCCTTTGCAAGGACTACTGCATTTTCAATGATTTCCTTTTTTTGGTTAAGGTCTGGCGATATATTCATTGCTGCATCAGTTACCATGAATACCTTATGATAAGTATCCATGCTAAATACCGCCACGTGGGAAATTACCTTGCCAGTTCTTAGGCCTATTTCCTTGTCTAAAACCTGTTTCATGATTATGGAAGTATCTACTAGGCCCTTCATTAGTACATGAGCTTTGCCGCTGCTTACTAAGCTGGTAGCAATCCTGGATGCTTGTACCTTGTCTGCTTCATGTAATACTTCAAAGTCTCTTAGGTTAAAACCAATTTCCTCGGCTATTTTTATAATCTTCTCCTCATCTCCTACTAAAATTGGTTCTACTATTTTCTGCTCTACTGCATTTTTTACTGCAGATAGTACATCCCTGTCCTCAGCACATGCTACAGCTATTATTTTGGGACCTTTAGATTTTGCCAATTCCAGTAATTCATGAAAGGATTTGCTCATTTATATTCACCTCTCTTTTATATTTTTTTATCTATATACTTCTAGAAATACTAGGATGTCAGCTCGCTTTAATTAAGTTAATCGTTAATCAACCTTATGTCAATAGGCTGGGGATTAATCTCTTCTATGATAATGCCTGTTGGTAGATTAAATCCAAAGTACACTTTATGTTCTCCTGCCTTAAAGGAATTTAAGTCGATAAATATGCCTAAATCTTCCTCCGTAAAGTTTTCCATTAGGTCCTTACTACCCTTTAATGTAATAGCAATGGTCTTAGATAAATCATCATCAGCAATCTTAAGCCCTTCTCCTAAATTTCTAATACTTATATCCCTTAGACTTAGTTCAAAGGACTTCCTTAAAGTCTCCTCGATAACAACTGAAACAGTTACCTTTTCATTTGGATTCACTAGGGATATATTAGGTGGTAAATCTAATTCTACTTCCATAGTTGGATTTTCTATTAATTCATTTATATCTATTGGTTTTGTTTGGACTGAAGCTAAATATACTATGTTATTATCACCCTTTAAGGCAATTCTGCTTGGATTTATACTTATATTTGTAATCTCATAATTCTCTGGCAATTGGTTTTCCGTTTGCAATTCAATAGGTACAGTGACCTTTCTATATATTGGAATATCCACATCTATTACTGTTGGCTCATACCTAACTCCCCTTACTTCCTTGCCTTCATCATCTACTAGTTTTACTGGTACTGTAAGGCTAGCACTTTCCTTTCTTCCATCTATTTTTACTTCTGCTATTACCTCAGCCACTTCATTTACCCAAGACCTTGGTCCTGTAATTAAGACGCTGGCAGATTTCGTTGTAATATCTCCTAATACATAATTTGAATCTAGGTTACCAGTAGTCCTAATGGTAACGGGTTTTTGCCTGCTAATTAATTTATCGAATCTAAATAGTATCTCCGATGGTTCAATTCTTTCTATGTTAATATTGCTAAAATCTCCTATTACTACCTGGACTGGAACTTTAACTTGCCCTTCTCCGTATCCACTTAAATCAACGTAGGCTTTAATTTTTTTGGAATCAAAATTTGCCATATCAAATTTTCTTCCTTTTACCCTTACGGTAACAGTGGCTTCCTTGGGCTCCATTAGCACTAAGCCCTGTCTTTCAAGGGCTTCTAGGTTATTAAAGGTAACAGGAATATTTCTAATGGTTTCAGATCTATATGGATTTACTTCACTCATTACATAGCTCCATAAGACAATAGCTATAATAAGAGCAAAGACTTTTAAAGTCAAATCATTTTTCTCCTTGCTCATCTTTTCGCCTCCATCTAGCAACAAAAGTTTGAGGTGAATCCTTGGGCTTATACATATCTATCAATATCTGTCTTAAAGTCTTTATATCTAAGTGTCTTGCCAGGGTCCCCTTTTCAGCAATGGAAATAGAGCCTGTTTCTTCAGATACAACAATAGATAGGCTGTCAGACCTTTCTGATATGCCTAAGGCAGCCCTATGCCTAGTACCTAGTTCTTTACTGACATTCATATTATCAGTCAATGGTAAAAAACAGGCTGCTGCTTTAATCTTATCTTCTTTAATTATTACAGCTCCATCATGCAGGGGGGTATTTGGGATAAAGATATTGATAAGTAGATTACTGGAGACTAAGCCGTTGATTATGGTGCCTGTCTCAGCTACCTCGTTTAAACCTGTTTCCCTTTCTAATACTATTAAGGCACCAATCCTCTGTCTAGAAAGAGAGGCACAGGCTTCCACAATTTCATCTACTGTCTTAGAAAGGCTTTCACCCTTGATTTCCAGAAATGATTTGGTGAAAAATCTTGACCGACCTATGTATTCAAGGCCACGACGTAGTTCAGGTTGGAATACTATAAGTATGGCAATAACTCCAACAGTCATGGTATTTTTTAAAATCCAGTTAATTGTATATAACTCCAGCCATCCTTCTCCACTGATCTTTTCAAAAACAAAAATAGCAAATATACCCTTAATCAATTGCTCCGCTCTGGTCTCTCTAATCAAGGTAAATACCTTGTAAAATACTACTGCGACAATGATAATATCGATAACATCTCTAATTCTCATATTAGAAAACAATCCTCTAAAAAATTCCAAGGCAACCACACCTTTTATTATTTTTTTCCTTCCTATATATCAATTATATAATAAGTAGGGTTTGATTTGAACCAAAAACTTATAATACAAATATTAGTTCAATTCTGAAATGGTCGAATTTTCACTCATCTTCTCCATAGTATCATTGTAAGACTTCTCCAGCCGTTCCCTTAAGCTATATTCATCTCCAATTTCAATATCTCCCCTTAGGTAATCTTCTATAGGCAAGATTTCATAAAAAAGTCTTCCATTGTCTCTAAACTTGTGGACCCATGTTGGGATATAATGAATATTTTTTATGATTGTAATATTCTCAGTCAAGTCCTTTTCTATTTCCAATTGAACCATGACCCCATCTTCAGTATAAGGATTCCCCATAGTTTCTTTTCTTTGATTGGAAAGAAAATTGCCCATGGAATAGATAATGAACTTGTCCTTGCCATCCATATTAATTATTTGAGACCTTTGGACTACATGGGGATGGCTTCCCAAGATTATATCAGCCCCCCAGCCTATTATCTTTTCTCCTAATTCCATTTGGTACTGGGAAGGCTCCCTCTGATACTCATTTCCCCAATGGATAAATACTACGATTAGGTCTACCTCCTTAGCCTTGGCTTTCTCAATATGGGATTTAATCCTACCTTCATCTATTAGGTTTACCATAAAATTTAATTCTTCCTCTTTTAAGGTGTAATCCATTCCATTTAATCCATAAGTATAGGATAGGAAACCAATTCTTATATCATTTACCTCTTCAACTAGTATGGTATTTTCTTCTTTATATGTCCCAATGTTTTTTATCCCATATTTGTGAATATTGTCTATGGTGTTGATTAAGCCTTTTTTACCATGATCTAAGCTATGATTATTGGCGGTAGATAATATGTCAAAACCTGCATCCTTTAAGGCAAGGAGGGCTGCCTCTGGAGTATTAAACCTGGGATAACCTGAATAGCCTACTTCCTCTCCAGCAGTTACAGTCTCAAAATTCCCTATGGAAATATCTGCTGGCTCTATGTATTTTTTTACATATTTAAAAACAGGAGTAAAATCATATTCCTTAGTTTCCTTGTTAAAGGCTGCATTTAACTGAGGGGAATGAAACATTATGTCTCCGACAGCAAGTATTTTTAAATTAGATATTTTGGCTTCTTCAATTATCTCCTCCTCAATATTTTCTTCCTCATAGTCTATGACAATATCTTCATTGCTTTCATTATCAACAGGAATAAAGGTTTCCTTCTCAATTCCCAAATATCCCCTAAAATCAATAAAAATAGTACTTATAAATCCTAATAGGAAAAATATTAGTGCAAGGATTAAGATAATGCTAAATCTTCTCTTCATGGTTTTCCCCCTTAAAAAAATAAATGGTAGAATCTATCTACCATTTATTTTATACCCTGTCATTATTTTTTACAATAGTAGGTTATTTCTCCCTTTTTAGACCTATTACCCTATGTTTTGAATCAAACATGAAACTGGCCAATTTCCTTTGATTTAAAACCCATAAGAATATTACATAGGGTACAAAGATTAATGTTAGCTGTGGTATATCGGCCATTAATATAAAGTCAAATAATCCATGCATGATAACTGGCATGTATAATGATTTCCTCATATTTATCCTTTTTCTCTCTAAGTTGTTATCGAATTTAGATAAGGACAAATAGTATCCCATGGTTATTCCGAATACCCCATGGGCAGGTACTGAAAATATTCCCCTATATAATCCGATAAAAGGATTGTTAGTATATCTAAAGGCTACATAGATTATGTTTTCCACTGTGGCAAATCCCATGGTAACGAATACTGAATAAACTATTCCATCTAATTTCTCATTGAAGAATTTGGTCTTATATGGATATTTCAACACAGCAAGCCTCTTAAAATATTCTTCAGTAAGGCCAGCTACTATAAAGGCATTATAAAAGGCTCCCAAGACTCCGGGAAATATGTTAAAGGCAATAAGGATTTCTTCAACTATAATGGAAGGAATAACAGTAAGGGCACCTAAGATATAAGTAAAAAGTAATACTTTAAAGGGCTCTCTATCATGCCTATCGCTTAGGTACATGGCAAAAATAATAATGGCAGCTGGGATTATTGCTATTATAACTAGTCTAGGTTCCAAATAATATACCTCCCTTTAGCTTTTAAAAATAGTTTGCCAAAAAATAAAAAAATAAACCCTCTATTAAAGGGTTTACCAATATGTGGTTAAATTTCAATCTTTTTTCATATAGGTTTGAATAAGAATAAATAAACCTATGGCAATAAAAATATCTCCAAGACTTATGATTTTAGCTAAGGGATAGGGCTTTGGTATGGGAATTATATCGCTTAATATGGCAAGCCTTGTTGATTCACATGCCAAGATGTGGGTTAATATCCTTCCTTCTTCTAATAAGGCCAATTCAGTGTGGAGATTTGAAATTTTAAGGGCTTTAAGAGATACAGGCATTTTCCCATTATTAAGGATTATTGGAAAAAAATTTAAAGTAGTACCAAATAATACTAGCTTAAGGCCCTTTTCCTGAAAATTCATAATAAGCCCCAAGATTAACAATAGGTAAGTTAAAATATGTATGTAAGGAAAATTTTTTTCCAAAAATCCACTTAAAGGGACATTAATCTTAGTTATGAATATTAGGGATATGATTTCCAAAAGGAAGGATATGACAAATATATACCATTTATTAATATTTAACTTTCCTATATTTCTAATACTTCCTCCCCTTATCTTTCCTAGGATAAAGGATAGGGCAATGGTTTCTATTATCAAGAGAACACCCCATTAATTTTAATTTTTATATAGCAAAATTATAATGCTAGACATATTCCTATGTCTAGCATTAAACTAATTAATATGATACGAAAACTTCTTTCTTTGCATTACAAAGTGGACATTTTTCTTCCTCGCCTGTTATGGTGATATATCCACAAATTGGACAAAGTTCAACTACTTTTGCCTCTAAGTCTTTTCCTGCATCTACAGCTTCTTTTGCCTTGGTAAACAGTTCAGCATGTACCTTTTCTGCTTCAATGGCATATCTATAAGCTTTTAATGCCTCTTTTTCTTCTTGTAGTTCTGCAACTGCTATGTATGCTGGATACATTTGATTTACTTCAAACAACTCTCCATTAATTGCTCCTTGTAGATTGTCGGATGTTGTACCATATCCAAAGCCTGCTCCTGAAGTTACTGAAAAGTCACCAACTTCATCTTTTAAGGCTTTAAAATGTAAGGTAGCATGTACTTGCTCAGCATCAGATGTGGCCATAAACAACCTAGCTACTGTAGGAAAACCGTCTTTTTCCGCCTTTTCAGCCCAAATTCTGTATCTCATATGGGCTTGAGATTCTCCACCAAATGCAGATCTTAAATTATCAGCAGTCATTGCATTCATTATGATTCCCCCTTTTTTATTAATTTGGATACTATAATACTGTTTTATACTATTTTAACCATTATATTGGACAAAAGTCAACACCTAAGTCTATATCCTTTGTACCCCAGTGTCACTAAATATCATTGGCCCTTCCTTTAAGCCAATACAGTTTTCTTCATCTCTTTGACAGAACATGGTCTTATAGGTTGTAAATCCTCCAGCTAAGTTTTTCACCTTAAATCCTCTTTGTTTCATTATTCTACTGGCTATATACCCTCTCAAACCAACAGCACAGTATACAATATAGTTCTTAGATTTATCTAGTTCATCTAAACTAGCCCTTAATTGGCCTAAGGGTATATGGATGGAGTTTTTAATATGACCCAATTTCCTTTCTTCATCTTCCATAACATCTAAGATAACCGTATTTTCATCTATATTCTCCAAATCCTTCCAAGTAGCTATGTCCACTTTCCCTGTCAACTGATTTTCAGCTACAAATCCAATCATATTTACAGGATCCTTTGCAGAGGAATATGGGGGAGCGTATGCTAATTCCAATTCTTTTAAGTCAGACACCTTAGCTCCAAACCTTATGGCTGTAGCAATAACATCTATTCTCTTATCTACACCTTTATATCCTACTATTTGTGAACCAAGGATTTTTCCTTCTTTATCATATATTAATTTTATGGTCATAGGCAAGGCCCCAGGATAATATCCTGCATTGGAATTAGTATGAATCAGGGCTATAAAATAATCCTTATTATATACTTTGCCAAGCCTATTTAAAGTTTTTTCATTGGTTCCTGTGTTGGCCACAGTCAAATCAAAGACCTTAACTATACTGGTTCCCTGAGTTCCCCTATATTCTTCCTTGGCCCCTAAGATATTATTGGCAACAATCCTACCCTGTTTATTAGCTGGGCCGGCTAGGGGGACCATGGTTTTATTTTTATTGACAAAGTCTTCTACTTCTATAACATCTCCAATGGCATAAATATAATCATCAGATGTTTTTAAATATTTATCTACAATAATTCCACCTCTTTCATTAACTGCCAAGCCTGCTTCCCTTGCTAACTCACTATTTGGCCTAATACCTATGGACAGGATTACCATATCTGCATCTATGGTCTTTCCAGACTGTAGAGTAACAGTGATAACTCCATCTTTATAGTCGAATCTCTTTACCCCATCTTTTAGCCTAAGGTCTACTCCTACATTTGTTAAATGCTCATGGACTATTTGGGCCATTTCATAATCTAAGGGAGCCATTACCTGATCCAACATTTCCACTATGGAAACCTTGATGCCTAGTTCGTACAAGTTCTCCGCCATTTCAAGTCCAATAAATCCTCCCCCTACTACTACTGCTAATTTTGGTTTTTCCTTCTCAATAAAAGATTTTATGGCATCTGTATCTGGAATATTCCATAGGCTAAAAATATTGGGCGAATCAATACCTGGTATAGGCGGTCTAAGTGGAGTAGAACCTGTAGATAGAATTAGATAATCATAGCTTTCTTCATATTCTTCCTTAGTTTCTAAATCCCTGACTAGGACCTTTTTCTCCTCCCTAAGGATTTTAATTACTTCAGATTTAATCCTTATACTTGCATTAAATCTCTCCATTATCCCCTCTGGAGTTTGAACTAATAAGGACTCCCTGTTTTCTATTACATTTCCGATATAATAAGGTAAGCCACAGTTGGCAAAGGAAATATATTCTCCCCTTTCAAATAGTACTATTTCCAAATCTTCATCAAGCCTTCTTAGTCTTGCTAAGGCAGTTGCACCTCCAGCAACTCCACCTACTATTACTACCTTTTTGCCCATTATATAACCTCCCTTTTTTATACTACATATACCCCATACCCGTATATCTATATATTATGATAAGTTCTTTTTTTAGTCAATAAAAAGGGAGATATTTTTTATTTTTTCATTGCCCTATATATCATTGTTACGACCTGCT
>JAAYHU010000083.1 GCA_012735245.1 Tissierellia bacterium | reverse complement strand
GAATGAAAATTGATAGGCATAGGCTTAGAAGTAGAGCTATAAAAGCCATGTAAGACCATGACAAAAATCATGCCAAAAAAGAATTGTGTAATTATGCCAGCTATTGCAGCTACCCTATACTGTAGCAATAAATTAAATCTAATCTTTATAATAGATAAATATGCCCTCATATATTTAACCTCCCATACAGCTTAGCGATTATTTCTTCTATAGGAGGATTTTCAATTAGTATATCTTTTATTTTATAACTAGTAGATAAGATAGATATAAGGTTTGCTGGACTAATTATGTCTGGATCAAAGTCTATAGTTAATCTATTTTTATCTCTATTTACTAATCTAGTACCTTCTATATTAAATCCATTATCTCCTTCTTCTATTTCTATAATCAACCTTCTATCTTTAGATACAGCATTTCTGAGAGATATTAAGGGGCCATCTGAAAGGATTTGTCCCCTTCCTATTACAATCACCCTATTGCATAGGGTTTCAATATCATCCATATCATGAGTAGTTATAATTATTGTAACTCCCCTCTCCTTATTTATCTTTTTAATAAACTCCCTAACTGCTAATTTAGATACTGCATCTAAGCCTATGGTAGGCTCGTCTAAAAAAAGCACCTTTGGTGAGTGAAGAAGAGATGCTGCCAACTCACAGCGCATTTTTTGTCCAAGACTTAATTGCCTTACAGGTATATTAAGAATATTGGTTAAACCTAACCATTCTATTAGTTCCTCTTTATTCTTTAAGTAATCTTTTGGTGGAATTTTGTAAATATCCTTTAAAAGCTCAAAAGAATCTATGACTGGCAAATCCCACCATAGCTGAGTTCTTTGGCCAAAAACTACCCCAATATCCTTAACATAATTAATCCTATCTTTGTATGGAATCTTGCCTAATACTTTACACTCTCCAGAGCTAGGTGTAAGTATGCCAGACAAAATCTTTATGGTAGTAGATTTACCTGCCTCATTTGGGCCTATATACCCTACTAGTTCCCCTTCATCAATTTGAAATGATACCTTATCCAAGGCTAATATTTCATCGTATTCCCTATGAACAATTGATTTTAAACCATTTATTATGCCAGGTTTTCTCCTAGGTATTCTATATGTCTTAGACAAGTCCTTGGCTAAAATAACCATATTATCCCTCCTTCCGCTAATATGGCGTAAGGGAAATTTTACCAAAACAAAGTAATAAAGTCAACAAAAAAATCTCACTTTTCAGCCTATTGGAAAAGTGAGACTAAGACCTAGTTAGGCAACAAGAATTCTATTTCAAATCCATTTTTACTTGAAAAGCTTACCTTCCCGTTATAATCTTTAGCCCTAGCTTCAATAGCTAGTAGACCATTTCCCTTAACTATACTATTGCATCCTATTCCATTATCTTTAACTATCAATTTTACATATTCTCCAATGCTTAAACCTATTCTTACTTCATCAGCCTTGCCATGCTTAATGCTATTGGTTAAGGCTTCTTTTATGTTTGAATAAAAGACTTCCTTATATTCAGGTGACAGGTTTTCAGATTCAGGATCAATATCTAATAACACCTTCACAGTTCCTGTGCTTTTAATATTTTCAGCTATTTCCTCAATAGATTTTTTGAAACTCTCATGTCTTTCTTCCTTTAAGGCATATACTGCCTTTCGGAGATTTTCCATGCTGTCCTTAACTAATTCTATTGATTTCTGAATTAATTTCTTCGCCCCTTCAGTATCCTTGTCTATGGTTTTTTCTGCCACATCTAAGTTCATGTTTAAGGCTATTAATCCATGACCTAAATTATCATGTAACTCCCTAGCCACCCTATTTCTTTCCTTGGTTATTGTTAGCTCTTCTATCCTTTCAGCTTGTGCCTTCAATAGATTATAGGATTTTTCCAATTCCTCATTTAATTTTTCAACCTTTCTCTTTTCTTTTCTCAAAGCCCTAAAGGTAAATAAGGCTACACAATAGAAAAACATACCAATAAAAATCATGATTAAATCTAATAAGTTTTCCTTTAATATAAAAGCTAAATTATAATAGTCACCATCTAAGACCCTATATAATAACATGAAGACAAAGAGACTTATAACTAAGCCTATGAAAAAATTTGAAATCCTTCCTTCTGTAAATAAAATCAATTCATATAATAACACATAGAAGTATATGTCTATATAACCTTTAACCATAATAGATAAGATAAGGCCTATGATCATGGACACAAATACTGAAGCATAAAATAATTTAATATTATTGTAAAAAATCCTCCATCTTAATCGGTCATTAAAAACTAGGATCCCAAAAAGGCCTGTAAATAGTACTAGGTGTAGAATGTTGGATTTGGTTCGAAATATTATATCTAGGCCAATGAATATTCTCAAAGCATAGTAGAGATATTGATAATACTTATTTAGTTTTTCCATACTGTCACCTTAATCCATAATTTTTCACTTCATTTCCAGCTTTACCCATAGTATACCATTTATTTAATTATATTACATCTGACTATAGTCATGGTATGGACACATCTTTTCGATTATAAGCAAAAAAACTGTGAAGGGTTCACAGTTTTTTTGATACTAATAATGCCAGTTGGGTCCTGTCTCTTAAATTTAATTTGTCCAATATATTGGTTATATGATTTTTCACAGTACCTTCAGTTATGAAAAGGCTTTCACTGATTTCTTTATTGGTCTTCCCCTGACCAACTAAGAGGGCTATCTCATATTCCCTTTTAGTTAATTCTTTTAATAAATCTTTATGCTTATCTTTTTCGGATTTTTCATATAAGGCCCCCATGACTTTCTTAGCTATTTCAGGTTGTAATAGGACATTTCCTTTATATACAGTTTCAATAGCTCTAACTAATTCTTCAGAGGAAATATCCTTTAATAGATAGGCATCTGCACCATTTTTTAGGCCTTCAAAAATATATTCATCTTCTTTAAAAGTAGTCAATATGAGAACTTTTATGTGGGGATGCTTTTCTTTAATTCTTTTAGTGGCCTCTACTCCATCCATAACTGGCATACGAATATCCATTAGTACTAAATCTACTTCTTCTTGTTCTAGAATTCTAAGAGCTTCTTCTCCATTTGCAGCTTCTCCCACTAAGAAGATATTATCATATAGGCCAAGCATCATCCTTAGGCCTTCCCTTATTAAGCTTTGGTCATCGGCTACTAATACTCTTATCATAATACCACCGTCTATAAATATGGTTATTTGTCATCCCCTTGATCAGTTAAAATAATAGGGCCATCCTTTGTAATAGCTATGGTATGCTCATATTGGGCTGATAATTTACCATCTACAGTTCTGGCAGTCCATCCGTTATCATCCATTTTCATATGATATGTTCCTTCATTGATCATTGGCTCAATGGTTATTACCATGCCCTCCATCAGCCTAATACCTCTACCTGGGACCCCATAATGTAATACCTGGGGGTCTTCATGCATTTTTTTTCCTATTCCATGGCCTACAAAATCTCTAACTACTGAAAATCCTTCTGCTTCTACAAAACTTTGAATAGCATGGCCTATATCTCCTAATCTGTTACCAATAACTGCCTTTTCAATTCCCCTATAAAGGGATTCCTTGGTTACATCTAATAACTTTTTAGCCTTATCAGAAATATTACCTACTGCATAAGTCCAGGCAGAATCTGCCAGCCAGCCATCTAAATTAACAACCATATCTATAGTTACTATGTCTCCATCCCTTAAGGGCTCCTTCCTTGGAAATCCGTGGCAGATTTCATCGTTTATAGATGCACAGATGGCATAGGGATAACCCTGATATCCCTTTTGTTCTGGATAGGCTCCCCTTTCTATTAAATATTCCTCTACAAACTTATCTATTTCCATGGTGGATATTCCAGGCCTAATCATTTTAGCTATTTCCCTGTGCACTTCTGCTAATAGTTCTCCAGCCTTTTTCATATACTCTATTTCTTGCTTAGTCTTTATTATTATCATTTAATCTCCCTTTCTATATAATATTTATGGTATTTATTGATCAAAGTCATTTATTAAGTCTATAAACTCACTTTGGTCATATAGGTTGGTAAAATCCTTATCTGTCTTTATATATTTTATTATACCGGGGAATAAAGTCAAAGCTTCTCTTAAATCTCTTATTGCTTTTTCCCTTTCACCTAAGATTGAATAGCAACAAGCCCTATTATAATATAGGTCGTGGCCCTGGGGATTGTTTTTTATTCCTTCAGTTAATAAGTCAATGGCATCTAAATATCTTTTTTCCTCAATGTAGATGGCAGATATATTTAAATATGTGTTTGCATAATAGGGGTTTGTTTCCTTAGATTTGTAATAGTATTCTAAGGCCTTTTTATTATCTCCTAAGGCTTTATATACTACTCCCAGGTTAAATAAAGCCTTATAATAATTTTCTTCTATTTCTAAGGATTTATTAATATATACTAAGGCCCTTTCTAAGTCACCCAGTTCTTCATATAAGGAACCAATATTATTATACGCAATATAATCGTCTGGTACCAGCTCTATTACCCTTTTATAATATTCTATGGCTTTTTCCCTCTCCCCCATTTCATCGTAAAGGTTGGCAGCATAATAATAGGCCCTGTCATAATCAGGATCTATTTCTATTGCCTTATGATAATATTCTAAGGCCTTTTCCTTATTGTTTAATCTTTCTTCCATTATAGCTATTCCATAATAAGCCCCAGATTCCCTTGGGTCGATTTCTATTATCTTCTTATATGTTTCTATTGCATATAAGGGCTTATCTAATTCATCATATGTTTGGGCAATATTATATAGAATAACAATATCATCTTTAATATTTCCTCTAAATTGAAAGGCCTTTTTATAAAATTCAATTGCCCTTTCCTTTTCCTTCCTTAAATAAGCTTCTTCAGCTAATAGAACATAATTATATCTCCTGTCACTTAAACTTAGTTTTTTCTTCATAAACCCACCCCATAAAGCTTATTATCTATAGTCTACCACATTTACCATAAAAAAAGCAGAGGAATTAACTAATCCTCTACTTTTAATGCCCTAATGGAGTTTAATATGGCTATTATAGATACTCCCACATCAGCAAATACTGCTTCCCACATGGTTGCTAAGCCAAGGGCTCCTAGAGCGAGAACTATGATCTTCAAGCCTAGGGCCAAAATGATGTTTTGTATAACGATTTTTTTAGTATTTCTCCCTATTTTTATACCTGTAGCAATTTTACCTATTTCGTCTGTCATTATAACTATATCAGAAGCCTCTATGGCTGCATCAGAACCTAGACCTCCCATGGCTATACCAATATCAGACCTAGTTAAAACGGGTGCATCATTTACTCCATCTCCCACATAGATTACCTTTCCTCTGCTTTCAGCCATTATCTCCTCTAGTTTAATGACCTTGTCCTGTGGAAGCAAATTTCCATATACTTTATCTAAATTTATTAATTGACCTACTTTCTTTGCAGTACTTTCATTATCTCCTGAAAGCATTATCAATCTATTAATACCCAGTGCTTTTAATCTTTTTATATCCTCTACAATATTATCCTTTAGTTCATCTGAAACTATAATTGTACCTATATGCTTATTTTCCTTCCCTATATAGACTACAGTGCCTATGGAGTCTATTTCATCAACAGGTATATTTTTTTCATCTAATAAGGATTTGTTTCCTAAGGTATAGCCTATATTGTCTATATTTACTTCAATACCCTTTCCTGGTATCTCCTTATATGATTTTATATATTCCTTCTTTATTTCTTTACCATAGGCCTCTATTATAGACTTTCCAATGGGATGATTTGAGAAGGCCTCTCCGTATGCCCCTATTTCTATTATTTCTTCCTTTGTGTAATCACCATAGGCAACAACTTCTGTCACTTTAAAGGTTCCCTTGGTAACAGTACCGGTCTTATCCATTACTATGGTATCTACATCGGTTAAAGCTTCTAAGTAGTTACCGCCTTTTACCAATATCCCTGCCTTAGATGCTCCACCTATACCACCAAAGAAACCTAAGGGGATAGATATAACCAAGGCACAGGGACAAGATATAACTAAGAAGATGCAAGCCCTGTATCCCCATTCTTTAAAGCCTCCATCAAGGAATAGAGGTGGTATTAAGAAGATACCTAAGGCAATAAAGACTACTATTGGAGTATAGTATCTGGCAAATTTAGTGATAAATCTTTCTGTAGGTGCCTTTTTGCCTGAGGCGTTTTCAACTAGGTCTAAGATCTTAGCCACTGTGGATTCCTTATAAGCCTTCTTAACCTCTATTTTTAATAAACCCTGTATGTTTACTACACCTGAAAAGACCCTATCTCCTGCCTTTACACTTCTTGGAACTGATTCACCTGTTATGTTGGAAGTATCTAGGGAAGATTCTCCTTCTATTATGGTGCCATCTAATGGGATTTTTTCTCCAGGCCTGACTATAATCATATCTCCAACATTTACTTCATTAGGGTCTACTACTACTATCTTATCGTCCTTAACTAAATTGGCTGAATCAGGTCTAATATCCAACAAAGAGGATATGGATTTTCTGGAATGGTTAACAGCCATACCTTGGAGCATTTCTCCCACTTGGTAAAATAGCATTACTGCTACGCCTTCTGGATATTCTCCTATAATAAAAGCTCCTATGGTGGCTATGGTCATTAGAAAATGCTCATCGAAAGGATTACCTGCTATTACATTCCTTATGGCAGTAATTATTATATCATAGCCTACTACTAGATAGGCAAGACCATATACTAATAGCCTTGTTAGGCCTTCCAGTTTTAGCAACATTGGAAGTACAAATAGGCCTCCGCCAATAATCAATTTTATGATTTGAGATTTTTCCACTTCTCCATGGTCATGATGATGGTCATG
>JAAYHU010000082.1 GCA_012735245.1 Tissierellia bacterium | reverse complement strand
TATTTTTTACAGTCTTTTAATGAAGCTAATAACGCAGACTTAGTAACTGTTCAGCCTATATACCATGCTACTTTTGCCTTATACTCTAAAGACTATACTTCAATTGATGAAATACCCAATGGAGCTAGTATCACATTACCAGACGATTCGACTAATTTAAGCAGGGCCTTATACTTATTAGGCCAAGCAGGACTATTAACATTTAAGGACAATAAAACTATTGGATTAACCCTTGATGATATTGAATCTAACCCTAAGAACTTAAAATTAGACGACCAAGTACCCTTAACTAGTCTAGCACAAAGATATACAGAAACGGGCCTTGCTATTATGTATCCTACTTATGCAAAGAGCCTAGAATTAGAAGGAGATGAGCAGCGCCTATTTGTAGAAAAGCAAGACCAGGTAACTGAAGGGTATGCTATTTCCTTAGTTGCTAGAAATGATAATAAGGACAGTGAAAAAATAAAAGCCTTAATTAAACATGTAACCAGTGATAAGGTAAGGCAGTTTCTAATAGATGAATACAGCTGGGCAAGTAGTCCTGCCTTTTAGATAAATATGTAATAAAGGATGGTTAGTTTTTATCTAGCCATCCTCTTGTTTAATAAGCTAATAAGGATTAAACCCTAGGATTAACCTAGGGTTTTTTAACACAACTATTTATTAATTTCGATTTTTCCACCACTATAAGAACCATCGTCATAATTCCAATTAAACTTTATATCACTTGCATCTAGGCCACGTTCTTCAAGCCTTTTTTTAATGCCTTCCTTATTTTTATTTCTTTCAAAGGGATTAGTTGTTTGCTTTACACCTTCTACTATTTCATACCACTTTTCAAAAGGTATACCAATGCCTATTTCATTTTCTTGCCAATTTGCAACTAGGCGGGTTCCGGGGCAAAGTAAAGTGATGTTAATATCCTTTGTGTTATAGGGGTATGTAGTTAAGTCTTGGCAAACAGCTTGTAGTCCAACGGTTCTCAAATTATTGGTGTAGCCATTAAAATATCCGTGTCCTTGTATTAATCTCATTATATTATAGGGCTTGCTTACAACGATTACTATGTCAGGCTCTACTTCAAAATTTTCAAGGGGCATAACTGCAATTCCAGCAGGTTCTTCTTTTAAGAATAGCATTTGATCGCTAATGCTTTTAGATGTTTCAATATCTTTATATATATTTTTACTAAATCTTGCCTTGCCACTTGCCATTGGTTCAGGTACTTGTCTCATCTTTAAAGCCATTGCTCCATTGGGGCATGCTTGATTTTCCTTCGTAAGCTTCATTGCCTTGCCTCTGCTTGCCAGTTGCACAGAGTTGCAATAGGTTACCTTGCGGTCTCTTTGTGGAACATCAAAATTGTCGAATTCTTCTTTGCTAAAGAAAAATTTTACCCCTACTGGTTTCCTATCTAAGTCCAAATATGATTCAATTAAGTTCACACTGTGTTTAATATTCATCTTTTCTCCTCCAAATTTAATTATAGATATTCAGTTGTTTTTTATTATATCATTATGACATAGCAAAGAATAATTAAAATTCTTTATAGTTGGAAATTTGCTATTGATTCAATTAATAAGATAGTTTATAAGGATATCTAATACGATTCCTTTATGTTGTATATATTTTGACAGTTTGATAAAATAAAGGTAAAGCCATGAAAGCTAGAAATTATGAGTATTAATGAAATATATTTGAATTTTAATCAAATTTTAATCTTTCTCAAAAATTCTTTAAAGGTTTTGTCGCTATACTAAAACCATATTAAAGGATAGGAGGTTTAATATGGTTACCTTAGAACAGGTTGAAAAATTAAGAGAGTATGCAAATATTTCTTATGAAGAGGCTAAGAAAGTCCTCGAGGAAACTAAGGGTGACATTCTTGAAGCCATAGTAAAGCTTGAAAAGGAAAATCGGATTAGTGGACCAGAAGGAGGATACTATAATTCAAGGGAGGGAAATAAAGAGCCTCATGCCAATGAAAATGTCCAATATAATGAAAGGAAAAGTCATAATGATGATGGTGTAACCTTTGGTGAATTATTAGGAAGGTTTTTCAGATGGTGCGGTAGACTTATAAACAGGGGGAATAAAAACAGTTTTATAGTTACCAGGGGAGGAGAAAAAATGATGTCAATTCCAGTAACTATACTAATAATCCTCTTGCTATTTACATTCTGGATTACTGTTCCCCTAATTATCATAGGCCTATTCTTTGGATATAAGTATAAGTTTGTGGGGCCAGATTTAGGTAAGGATAATATAAACCGTGCCATGGATTCAGTTGCAGAAGCAGCTGAAAATTTTGCGGAAAATATAGTTAAGGAAGTAAAAGGTGAGAAGACAGATGGAGAGGATTCTAATAATTGAAGATGAAGAAAAAATAGCCCGATTCATCGAGTTAGAGCTTAAATATGAAGGCTATGAAGTAGAAAAGGCCTTTAATGGAAGGGATGGGTTGGAACTTGCTACAACCCAGCCCTTTGACCTTATTTTATTAGATATTATGCTACCTGAGCTAAATGGTATTGAGGTTCTCAGAAGAATTCGCAAAGTTTCCAATGTACCTATTATACTTTTGACTGCTAGGGATGCTGTTGTAGATAAGGTTACAGGACTTGATGGAGGGGCAGATGACTATATAACTAAACCCTTTGCCATTGAAGAACTACTGGCAAGGATAAGAGTAGCCCTTAGAAATAGGACTGGTGGTAATATTAAGCAAGAATCATCAGACCTTAAAGTAGGGCCCCTAACCCTTGATCCTATAAAAAGAGAAGTTAGGGTAGGAGATACTATAATAGATTTGACTAAAAAAGAGTTTGACTTACTCCAGTATCTTTTGGAAAACAAAAATATAGTTCTCAGCAGGGAAACCATACTTCAGCATATATGGGGATATGATTTTCTAGGCGGTACAAATGCAGTAGATGTCTATATTAGATATCTTCGTGCAAAGATTGAGGAACCCTTTGGCTTGAAGCTTATTCATACTGTTCGTGGAGTAGGAT